>JAKFDG010000482.1:0-24851 GCA_036677285.1 Pseudoxanthomonas sp. | reverse complement strand
CAGTTCGCCGGCCATGAAACGCTGGCTGCGATCGGTGATTTCGTCTTCGCCGAACATCGGGGGCGCTTCCGGAAGCAAGGCCAACATGTCCTTTACCAACTGTTCCAGTCCGTTGCGCTTCAACGCGGAGACCAGATGGACGCTAGCGAAGGTGCGGTCCTCGGTGACCTTGGACAAGAAAGGCAGCAACTCTGCCTTGGCCTTGATCTGGTCGACCTTGTTGACCACCAGCATCACTGGGATGCCGGTGTCGCTGAGCACGTTGTAGGCCAGCATGTCGGCCTCGTCCCAACGTCCCGCCTCGATGACCAGCACGGCGGCATCGACATCTTCCAGCGCGCCGCGCGCGGCGCGGTTCATCACCTTGCTCATGGCCGATGCGGAGAACTTGCCTTCCTGCCGGTGCAGCCCTGGCGTATCCACCAGCGCGATCTGGCCTTCCGGGAAAGTGGCGATGCCCAGCAAGCGATGCCGCGTGGTCTGCGGCCGGTTGGAGACAATGGAAACCTTGGCGCCGACCAGCGCGTTGACCAGCGTGGACTTGCCCACGTTAGGTCGGCCGATGACGGCGACGCTGCCGCTGCGATGTGTATCTGCGCTCACTTCAAACCGTCCAGTTTTTCGATCAGGGCCGCGGCCGCGGCCTGTTCGGCAGTACGGCGCGAACTGCCCTCACCTTCAGCAGCCAGCGTGGGATCGGAAATACTGCAGCCGACACGGAACATCTTGGCATGGTCCTCGCCGCTTTCCGAGACCAGCTCGTAGGTCGGCAGCGGACGTTGCCGCGCCTGCAGCCACTCCTGCAAACGCGTCTTGGCGTCTTTCCCGGGCTTGCCTACCGGCAACGCCGCCAGGGCTTCCTCGAACCACGGCAACACCGCCGTTCGGCAGGCCTCGAAACCGGAATCCAGGTAGATCGCCGCCACCACCGCCTCCAGGGCGTCGGCCAGGATCGAATCGCGGCGATGGCCGCCCGATTTCATCTCGCCCGGCCCCATGATCAGGCGTACGCCCAGTTCCAGCCGTCGGGCGATGAGGGCCAACGAAGCCTCGCGCACCAGTTCGGCGCGGGCGCGGGTCAACGCGCCTTCGTCGGCCTTGGGCCAGCGCTGGAACAGCATTTCGGCGATCAGCAGGTTGACGATACCGTCGCCCAGGAACTCCAGGCGCTCGTTGTGCGGGGCGCCGGCGCTGCGATGGGTCAGGGCCTGCTCCAGCAGGCCCGGGTCCGTGAAACGGTAGCCGTTCAGCTCACCGTGACGGATTTTCAGTTCAATCGGTGCCACCGTGGCGGGTCAGGTCCTGGGACACGTCGAATACGCCCACCACGTCGAGGTTGCCGATCATCGGACGGCGCACTTCATAGTTGACCTTCATGTTCCAGCCGTTGTCGATGCGCTCGATCTTAACGTTCTGCGGCTTCACGTTCTCGGAATAGTTGATGTACAGGCGACGGAAGAACAGGGCCTCGATCTTCGACGGATCCATGTCCGCGATGCCAGGCTCACCAGCCAAACCCTTGGCGGAGGTGCGCACGGCGTAATACTCCTGATACATCGGAAACAGCTTCATGGTGATGTAGGCGGCGAAACCCACGACCGCCAGGACCACCAGGAAGCCGATCAGCGTCATACCGTTTTGCTTGCGATTCATATGCCCATCCCCCGAGCCAGTTACAAGTTGCGTGGTTATTGGATTTTCGTTCCGATCCTGGACGAATCGAAACTCCCCTTGCAGAACCATCCTTCGCAATTCAGCCAGACCAGGAACGCCTTGCCGCGCAGGTTTTCCTCAGGGAGGAAATGGGTCTGCGGCCATAGTCGCCCATCTTCACTATTATCGCGATTGTCGCCCATCACGAAATAGTGACCCGCTGGCACTTCCCATTCACCCTCCCCGGTAAAGCGGTCTAGTCCTTCCAACACCTTGTGTGGACGGCCCGGCAGGCCCTCCTGCAACAGGGCAGCGCTTTCGGTGCCCATGGCCACGCCGCGGCCGCTGTAGGTCCCCAGGGGCTGGTAGTCCATCGCCTGGCCGTTGATGGACAGGGTGTTGCCCTGGAATGCGATGCGGTCGCCCGGCAGGCCGATGACGCGCTTGATCCAGTTGTTCTGGGGGTCGTGTGGCGGCTTGAACACGACCACGTCGCCGCGCTCCGGCTCGCCGATGGCGACGAACTTGTGGTTGTTGATCGGCAGGCGCAGGCCGTACGCGAACTTGTTGACCAGGATGAAATCGCCGATCAGCAGGTTGGGCATCATCGAGGCGGACGGGATCTTGTACGGCTCGGCGACGAAGCTGCGCAGCACCAGCACGATGGCCAGCACCGGGAAGAATGCGCGCGAGTAATCGACCAGGACCGGCTCGCTGTCCAGCAGCCCGTCGCGCGCGGCGCGGCGCTTGGCGAAGAACAGCTTGTCGAGCAGCCAGACGGTGCCAGTCAGCAGGGTCAGGACTACCAGGATTGTTTCGAACCAGACCATACGTTTTCCTAAGAACGTGAATTGGGAAAGGAGAACAGGGAAATGGAAATGCAGGAGCAATGGCCGAGCGAGATCGCCTTACCTGTTCCCCCTTCCCCGCACCCCATTCCCCGCATCACTTGTTGTCCATCTGCAGCACCGCCAGGAATGCTTCCTGTGGGATTTCCACGCTGCCCACCTGCTTCATGCGCTTCTTGCCGGCTTTCTGCTTTTCCAGCAGCTTCTTCTTGCGGCTGATGTCGCCACCATAGCATTTGGCCAGCACGTTCTTGCGCATGGCCTTGACCGTGCTGCGGGCGATGACCTGGGCGCCCACGGCCGCCTGGATGGCCACGTCGAACATCTGCCGGGGGATCAGCTCGCGCATCTTCTCGGTCAGCTCGCGCCCGCGCCGGTCGGCATGCTGGCGATGCACGATCAGCGACAACGCATCGACCTTGTCGCCGTTTATCAGCGTATCGATGCGCACGAAGGGACCCGCCTCGAAGCGCAGGAAGTGGTAGTCGAGCGACGCATAGCCGCGCGAAACCGACTTGAGCCGATCGAAGAAATCCAGCACCACCTCGGCCATCGGCAGTTCGTAGCTGATCTGCACCTGCGAACCCATGTAGTTGATGCTGATCTGGCTGCCGCGCTTCTCTTCGCACAGGGTGATCACGTTGCCCACGTAATCCGGCGGAGTGAGGATGTTGGCGCGGATGATGGGTTCGCGGATCTCGTCGACCAGGTTGGCCTGTGGCAGCTTCGACGGATTGTCCAGGCTCAGGATGCTGCCGTCGGTCTTGAGTACTTCATAGACCACGGTCGGCGCGGTGCTGATGAGGTTGAGGTCGTATTCGCGCTCCAGGCGCTCCTGCACGATCTCCATGTGCAGCATGCCCAGGAAACCGCAACGGAAGCCGAAACCCATGGCTTCCGAGCTTTCCGGCTCGAAGCGCAGCGCGGCGTCGTTGAGGCGCAACTTCTCCAATGCCTCGCGCAGCGACGGGTAGTCATCGGCATCCACGGGGAAAAGGCCGGCAAACACGCGCGGCTGCATTTCCTGGAAGCCCGGCAGGGGCTTCGAAGCCGGATCGCTGGCGAGGGTCAGGGTATCGCCGACCGGCGCGCCGTGCACGTCCTTGATCGAGGCGTTGATCCAGCCCACTTCGCCGGCGCCGAGCTTCTTCAGCTCCTTGCGCTTGGGCGTGAACACGCCGACCTTGTCGACCAGGTGGGTGCGGCCGGTGGACATCACCAGCATCTTGGTGCCGGGCACGATCTCGCCCTGCATCACCCGCACCAGCGAGACCACGCCCAGGTAGTTGTCGAACCACGAGTCGATGATCAGCGCCTGCAGCTTGTCGGTATCGCGCGGCTTTGGCGGCGGGATGCGCTTGACGATGGCTTCCAGCACGTCGACCACGTTGAGGCCGGTCTTGGCGCTGATGGCGACCGCGTCCTCGGCGTCGATGCCGATCACGGCTTCGATCTCGGCCTTCACCTTCTCGATATCGGCGGTAGGCAGGTCGATCTTGTTGAGCACCGGCACCACTTCCAGGCCCTGTTCCACTGCCGTGTAGCAGTTGGCCACCGACTGGGCTTCCACGCCCTGGGCGGCATCGACCACCAGCAGCGCGCCCTCGCAGGCGGCCAGCGAACGCGAGACTTCGTAGCTGAAGTCGACGTGGCCGGGGGTATCGATGAAATTCAGCTGGTAGGTGGTCCCGTCCTTGGCCGTGTACGGCAGGGACACCGACTGCGCCTTGATGGTGATGCCGCGTTCGCGCTCGATCGGGTTGGAATCGAGCACCTGCGCTTCCATCTCACGGGCCTGAAGGCCGCCGCAAAGCTGGATGATGCGATCGGCCAGGGTGGACTTGCCGTGGTCGACGTGGGCAATGATGGAAAAGTTGCGGATGTGCTGCATGGGGGCGGCGCGCGGGCCGTCATCGAAATAATAACGGGCCATTATCGCACGGTCGCACGAGCCTGACCGCCGCTACCAGGGCGGCGCAGCCCTGAGGGTCCGGAACCGCCTCCGCGAGTCAGCTCTCTTCTTCGCCCGCAGTCACCGCCACGAACGCCGTACCGCCACGCGGGCTGCGCACCAGCAGCATCACCACTTGCCCAGGCTTCAGCCCACGCAGCTCCTGGTTGAACGTAGCCACGCTCCCCACGGCCTTGCGCCCCACCTGCAGGATCACGATCCCGGGCTCCAGCCCCGCCTCGCTAGCCGCAACTCCGTCCACGCGGGTGATACGGACGCCTTCCCCCGCCTTCAGGCCAAGTTGCTGGCGGGTGGTCGCATCCAGGTCAGCGACTGCGATGCCCAGGATCGAGGCTTCCGCAGGCGCCTGCGGACCGGCCGAAGGCGCTTGCGGCGAACCCTCAAGCGAGGCCGTGGCGCCCTCTTCCAGCATCGAGAGGGTTACGCCGACTTCCCGGGGCTTGCCATCCCGCAGGATGCCCAGCTTCACCTTCGATCCCGGCGCCATCGCACCGATCATCGGCGGCAGGTCGCTGGAAGTGACGATCTCGGCGCCATCGACCGAACGGATCACATCGCCCGGTTCCAGCCCGGCTTTCTCGGCGGCGCTGCCGGAGAGGACATCGTTGACCAGTGCCCCTCGCGTATCCGGCAGCCCGAAACCCTTCGCCGAGTCTTCGTTGACCGCGCCGACCTGCACGCCGAGCTGGCCGCGGCTGACTTTCCCGGTCTTCTTCAACTGTTCCACCGCGCTCATCGCCAGGTCGATGGGGATCGCGAAGCTGATGCCCATGTAGCCGCCCGAGGCGGAGAAGATCTGCGAGTTGATGCCAACGACTTCACCGCGGGTATTGAGCAACGGACCGCCGGAATTGCCCTGGTTGATGGCCACGTCGGTCTGGATGAATGGCACGTAGCGCTGGTCGGCATACGGATTGCTGCGCCCGGTGGCGCTGACGATGCCCGCAGTGACCGAGTGATCCAGGCCGAACGGCGAACCGATCGCCAGCACCCATTGGCCGGGCTTGAGCGTCTTCGAATCGCCCAGTCGGACCGCGGGCAGGTTCTTCGCATCGATCTTGAGCAGCGCCACGTCGTACTGCTGGTCGCTGCCGACGACCTTGGCGGTGAATTCGCGCCGGTCCGACAGCTTGACCTTGACCTCGTCGGCGCCGTCCACGACGTGATGGTTGGTCAGCACGTAGCCATCGGTGGAAATCAAGAATCCGGAACCGGCGGAGCGACCTCCCCGGCTTTGCGGACCCTGCGGTCCCTGGGGACCTTGCGGCATCTGGAAATCGGGACCAAAGATCCGACGGAAGAATTCCGGCATCTCGTCGCCGCCGGGCACCTGTCCGCGCGACACCTGCCGCGGCGCAATCCGCGCCTCGATGTTCACCACGCCCGGTCCGACCTGCTCGACCAGACCAGTGAAATCCGGCAACCCGGTAACGAGCTGTGGAGCACTGCCCTGCGCCATGGCGCCGGCCGTGGCGGGTGCCGCACTGGTAGCCACAGGGGAAGCCTGCTGGGCGCAAGCCGCCAGCGGCGTGGTCAGGAACAACAGGCCAAGCAGGCCATTACGGACACTGGGGGTCATCGAACGCATGCCTCAAGGGTATGGGTTGGTGGTTGGTAGCGGGTGATTGTTGATCGCGAGCTGTTAAGAACAATCAGCGACCTGCTTCATCAGTCCTGCGGCGCCGGTTCCGGTGCAGCTACCGGAGGAGCAACGGGCAAACGCGGTTCGAACGGATAGAACGTCTGCGCGGCGCGATCGGGGGCGTAATCGGCATTGAAAGCGCCGCTGCCCGAATACTGCGGCAGCGCCGCTCGCGGCCATGGTCGCGACGCCGGGGCGTTGATCTGCACGTTCGAGAACGGGTCGCGCTGGCCGTTGCTGGCCGGTGCGCTGGCGATGGCGGGAATCGGTGGCACGGACGCCGAGGCAACGGCGCGGTCAGAAATGCTGCGCCTGCCCGCAGCATTGCGCGCGACCTGTTGGCTGCGCGTAGCGCTGCGGCGCGGAGTGTTGTCCTGGCGGCGCGGCACGCTTGCGACGGCGACGCTGCCCGCGGTCACGGTGGCAGCTTCCAGCGCCGGATTGGGCGAACTTGCCGGGGTCTGGCTTGCAGGCGCCTGGCTGGCGATGGTGGGAGCGGCCTGAACGGGTTTTTCCTCGGGAACCTGCTGGCGCACCATGAAGAAAGCCACGGCCGCAACCGAGGCCGCCAGCGCGCCACCGCCCCATTTCCCAAGACTGCTGCGGCTGCGTGCAGACGCTGCGTTGGTGGCCGCTTGCATGGGTTCGGTCGCGATGGCGCTGGCGATGCGCTCGGCGAAACCGGACGGAGCCGGCGCATGCGCCTGGCCGCGCAGCGCATCGCCGCACAGCTGCCAGCGTTCCCAGCACCCGGTCAGCTCGGTGTCGTGTTCCATGCGTCGCAACAGGAAACGCGCCTGGTCGGGCGGCAGGTCGCCGTCCATCAGTGCGGAAAGCTGTTGGAAATAATGGGTATCGATCTTGTCGGTAGTCATGTGCGGGCACGCTCCCGGGTGGCGCTCTGGGTATCGACCAACGGACGTAATTCGGCATCGATCGCTTCACGGGCGCGGAAGATCCGCGAACGCACGGTGCCGATGGGGCAATCCATCCTGGAAGCGATCTCCTCGTAACTCAGGCCATCCACCTCGCGCAGGGTGATGGCGGTACGCAGTTCCTCGGGCAACCCATCCACCGCCTTCATCACCGTGCGCTCCAGCTCCTGGCGCATCAGCTCGCGTTCCGGCGTATCGGTGTCGCGCAGGCGACTGCCACTGTCGAATTGCTCGGCATCGCTGGCGTCGACGTCATCGGTCGGCGGGCGGCGGTTGTGGGCGACGAGATGGTTCTTGGCTGTATTCACGGCGATCCGGTGTAACCACGTATAGAACTGGGCATCGCCGCGGAAATTCCCGATCGCGCGATAGGCGCGCATGAAGGTGTCCTGGGCAACGTCCTGGCATTCGCTCCAGTCATGGATGTAGCGTCCGATCAGGGCCACGATCCGGTGCTGGTACTTGCGCACCAGCAGATCGAATGCAGCACTGTCGCCACGCTGGACACGCCTGACCAGCTCGAGGTCCAACTCCTGTGGTGGAACGTTTGTACTGGTATCCACATCGGCCATGCCGGGCCGCACTCCTGTCGGCTCGGCTGTTGACCGAGCACTGTGACCGCCATTGCGGGAAAAAGTTCAGAAGCCGATGGAAACGGCTTCCACATCAACGATTTAACCTGAAACGCCCGATCCATGCCCATGTCGCCGGTCATGTCCCTTTCACTCCATGGGGATTTGACGTGAGTTAAACAACATCGGGATGATAGTCGCCTTCCCCATACGCGAACGGATGGTTTGGTCATGGCAGCAAGCTTCGATGGGCTCCGATTCAGTCATTGGCAAACCGAGTCTCGCTCCGATGGCATCGTGGTCCTCAGCCTCGATCGGCAAGGCGCGCCGGTCAATGCGCTGTCGCAGGATGTATTGATCGAACTGGGCGACCTGATCGAACGCCTCGCCATCGATCCGCCGAAGGGCGTGGTGATCCGTTCGGCCAAGCCCGCGGGGTTCATAGCCGGCGCGGACCTGAAGGAATTCCAGGAGTTCGACCGCAAGGGCACGGTCAACGACGCGATCCGCCGCGGCCAGGCCGTGTTCCAGAAACTGGCCGAACTGCCCTTCCCCACGGTGGCGGCGATCCACGGCCACTGCATGGGCGGCGGCACCGAGATTTCGCTGGCATGCCGTTATCGCGTCGCTTCCAGTGATGGTTCCACCCGCATCGGCCTGCCGGAAGTGATGCTGGGCATCTTCCCCGGCTGGGGCGGCAGCGCACGCCTGCCGCGGCTGGTCGGCGCACCGGCGGCGATGGACATGATGCTCACCGGGCGCACGCTGTCGGCTTCCGCCGCGCGCGGCATCGGCCTGGTGGACAAGGTAGTGGAACCGGCATTATTGCTGGATGCCGCGGTGACGATGGTGCAGAAGGGAACCGTGCGTCCGTCCAGGCAACGCTTCCTGGGCTGGATCAGCAACACCTGGATCGCACGCCAGATCCTTGCCCCGCAAATGGCCAAGCAGGTCGCGCGCAAGGCGCGCAAGGAGCATTACCCCGCTCCATACGCACTCATCAACACGTGGCAGAAATCGAGCGGCGGCAATATCCAGACGCGTCTGGATGCGGAGCGCCGCGCCGTGGTCAAGCTGGCCGCGACGCCCACCGCGCGCAACCTGATCCGGATCTTCTTCCTGCAGGAACGGCTCAAGGGTCTGGGTGGGAAAGACCATGGGATCAAGAATGTGCATGTCGTCGGCGCCGGCGTGATGGGCGGCGATATTGCGGCGTGGTCGGCCTTCAAGGGCTTCGAAGTGACTCTGCAGGATCGCGAGCAACGATTCATCGATCCAGCCCTGGCCCGCGCCCAGGAATTGTTCGCCAAGAAAGTGAAGGACGAGAGCAAGCGCCCTGCCGTGGCTGCACGCCTGAAGGGCGACCTGACCGGCGAGGGCGTGGCGGAGGCCGACCTGGTCATCGAAGCCATCATCGAGAACCCGGATGCCAAGCGCGACCTCTACCAGACGATCGAACCCCGCCTGAAAGCCGATGCGCTGCTGACCACCAACACTTCGTCGATCCCGCTTACCGAGTTGCGCGAACACATCCAGCGCCCGGCACAGTTCGCCGGCCTGCACTACTTCAACCCGGTGGCGATGATGCCGCTGGTGGAAATCATCCGCCACGACGGCATGGCCCCGGAAACCGAGAAGCGCCTGGCTGCGTTCTGCAAGGCCATCGACAAGCTGCCGGTGCCGGTCGCGGGCACGCCTGGTTTCCTGGTCAATCGCGTGCTGTTCCCGTACATGCTGGAAGCGGTGACAGCGTATTCGGAAGGCATCCCGGGCCCGGTGATCGACAAGGCCGCGGTGAAGTTCGGCATGCCGATGGGACCGATCGAACTGATCGACACGGTCGGTCTGGACGTCGCCTCAGGCGTCGGCAAGGAACTGGCCCCGTTCCTGGGCTTGCCGATCCCGGCGGCGCTGGGTGCGGCGCCGCCCGCCGGGCAACGTGGCAAGAAGGATGGCCAGGGCTTGTACAAGTGGGAGAACGGCAAGGCGGTCAAGCCGGAAGTGGCGAAGGATTACCAGGTACCGTCCGACCTGGAAGACCGCCTGGTGCTGCCGTTGCTCAACGAAGCGGTAGCCTGCCTGCACGATGGCGTGGTGACCGATGCGGACCTGCTGGATGCAGGCGTGATCTTCGGCACCGGCTTCGCTCCGTTCCGCGGCGGCCCGATCGAATACATAAAGGCTACTGGCGCGGATGCGCTGGTCGAGAAACTGAGGGTGTTGCAGGGCCGCTACGGCGATCGCTTCGCCCCACGCCCAGGCTGGGATTCGCCGAAGCTGCGTGAAGCCACCGTATAACTGATTGCATGGGCATGGAGGTGCCCGCGGCCATACGAATTCACATCGTATGCGTGGGTTTTTCCGCATTCAGAGTGCCGGCGAGCAGGGTCTCGATCCTGCTTTTCACCGCGTCGCCTTCGTTGGTGTCGGCGAACTGCACGCCGATGCCGGCGATGCGGGCGCCTTGCGCACCTACCGGGGTGACCCAGATCACCTTGCCGGCGACCGGCAGGCGCTCGCTTGAATCGGGCAACGTCAGCAGCAGGAATACTTCATCGCCGAGGAAATACCGTTTGGGCGTGGGCACGAAGATGCCGCCGTTCTTCACGTACGGTATGTAGGCGTTGTAAAGCGCCGCCTTGTCCTTCACCGCCAGGGACAGGATGCCCTGTCGTCCACCGCCCGTTGCTGCCGTCATCCCCGTTCTCCTTTGGTGGCCCGCGCGCGATCCACACCGCGCCAGGCCAAGAGCAGATCCACCATCGCAAGGTCACCGCGAACCGTGGTGCGCAACAGGTCGCGGGTGCGGTTGGCGGCATCGAACCACGTCGCCAGCTTGTGCAATCGTGCCGCATCGGTCAAGCCGGCCTCACCGGCCTGGGCGAGCACCAGGTCGGCGGCGTGACGGAGGCGCAGGTCGGCATTCTCGTCCGAAGACCAGCGCTGGGCGGTTTCGATCACCGCGATCTCGCCCCGTTCGAGGCGGTCCAGGTCGCTGGCGACGGCCTTGCGCAAGGCTAACCCGTCCTCACGCAGCCATTGGTCGGCAAGGCCCGGATGTCCACGCGCCGCGTCCAGCGCCTCGCAGGCGGCCTTGTCCGAATGGCCTTGGCCGCGCAGCCACGCAAGCGCCTCTTCGCGCGGTGGCAGCTTGAATTCCAGCCGCTGGCAACGGCTGCGGATGGTCGCCGGCAAGCTCGACGGGTGCGCGGTCACCAGCCATAGATAGCGCCCGGGTACCGGCTCTTCAAGCGTCTTGAGCAGGGCGTTGCAGGCATTCTCGTTCAGGGCATCGGCCGGTTCGATGATCGCGATCAATGCATTGCCATATTGCGGCGTCTTGGAAAGACGCTCGGAAAGCACACGGACCTGGTCGACCACGATCTGGGTCAGCTGCCGCGCGGGCGATGGCGTGGATTTCCAGGCAAACCCGAGGAAAACCGCATCCGGATGGGCGGGGTGCCCGTCAGGTTGCGCCAACGACTTATCCGGACGCAGTTCGAGCGGGTCACGCTGGGATCGCGACAGGTACAAGAGGCAACTGCGGCACTTTCCGCACGGCTGATGGCTGATTCGGTCGCTGCACAACACGTACTGCGCCAGGCGTTCAGCCACCGCACGTTTGCCCAGACCCGCAGGTCCGCAAAGCAAGAGGCCATGCGCAAGGCGCCCTGCTTCCAGCGCAGCGACCGCGTCGTCGTAGGCGCGTTGCTGCCACGGCGAAAACGAAACCGTCATGTTGATTTTTCCAGCCAGTCAGCAACAGCAGCCGACACCGCCATCCCCACCGCGACCGGCGACTGGCTGGCGTCGATAAGCCGAAAGCGTTCCGGCTCGGCGGCGGCACGCTTGCGGAAGCCTTCGCGCACGCGCTCGAAGAAATCGTCCTGTTCGCTTTCGATGCGATCAGGCCACAGGTCGCGGCCGCTGGTGCGGGCGCGGCCTTCACGCACGTCCAGGTCCAGCAGCAGGGTCAGGCCCGGCCTGATGCCCACCACCTTGCGCTCCAACTCTTCAACCAACGCATGATCCAGACCACGGCCATCGGCCTGGTAGGCGTAGCTGGAATCGGTGAAGCGGTCGCTGACCACGAACGCGCCGCGCTGCAGCGCCGGCCTTATCACCTCGCGGACGTGCTGCGCGCGCGATGCGAACATCAGCAGCAATTCGGTTTCGGGCGCCAGCGTTTCCTCGTGCGGGTTCAGCAACAGCTCGCGGATGCGTTCGGCCAACGGCGTGCCGCCCGGTTCGCGGGTCAGCACGACCTCTTGCCCGCGCGCCTGCAACAATTCACGAATGGCGACGATCGCGCTGGTCTTGCCGGCGCCTTCGCCGCCTTCCAGGGTAATCAGGCGTGGATGCTTCAACAGTGCTTCGGTCATTGCAGCGGCTCTTCTTCCGGCAGCGGTGGCCGGCGCATCTGCTGCAGGTAACGGGCAACAGCGGCGTTGTGCTCGCCGAGGCTCTTCGAAAACACATGGCTGCCGCTGCCATCGCCCAACGCAACGAAGAACAGCGCGTCGCCCGGTGCAGGATTCACCGCGGCCCGCAATGCATCCCGTCCGGGCATCGCGATCGGCGTGGGCGTCAATCCCATGCGCGTATAGGTGTTGTAGGGCGTGTCGGTGAGCAGATCGCGCCTGCGGATGTTGCCGTCGTAGGCGCTGCCGATGCCGTAGATGACGGTGGGATCGGTCTGCAGTTTCATGCCCAGCTTCAGGCGCCGCGCGAACACGCCGGCGATCTGCGGCCGTTCCGACGCCAGGCCGGTTTCCTTCTCGATGATCGAGGCCAGGATCAGCGCCTCCTCGGCGGACTTCAGCGGCACGTCCTCGGCACGCGCTTGCCAGGCTTCGGCCAGCGCCTTGTCCATTGCCTCGTGCGCGCGCTTGAGTACGTCCACGTCGGTGTCGCCGCGCGAATACACATAGGTTTCCGGCAGGAACCGGCCCTCGGCATGCTGGCCCGCATGGCCCAGCAGCTTCATCAGCGCGGCATCGTCCAGTTGGCTGGTCTCGTGCTGCAGCGGTGTGGCGTTGTTGATGGCGGCGCGCAGCTGGCGGATGTTCCAGCCTTCGACGATGGTGAATCGGTAGTTGATGACCTTGCCATCGCGCATGCGCAGCAGCAGGTCACGCGGGGTGATGCCCGGGTCAAGTGCGTATTCGCCGACCTGGAGGCTGCCGGCCACGCCCAGGTGCCGCGCAAGCGCACGCCATTCCAGGTCTTCGCCTTGCTCCACGCCGGCCGCACGCAGTTTGCGCAATACGTCGGGGAACGAATCGCCCTGGGCTACCTGGACCGTGTCGCCCGCCTGCAAGCCGGCGATCGGTTGATCGGAAAAACCGGTGTAGCGCTGCCACAGCCAAGTGCCACCCGCGGCGGCCACGACCAGCAGTACGAAGCAAAGGAGGATGATGGTGCGACAGCCGCGCTTGGAACCTTGGGCCACGATTTCCTCGAATCCGCATCCAGGTCGTGCAGGATACCTTGCCCACCGGCTTGTAGGCGCCCGCTACCGGCCCAAGGCCTTCAGCACACCACGTGCCTTGGCGCGGGTTTCATCCAGTTCACGTTCCGGGATGGAATCGGCCACGATCCCGGCGCCGGTGCGGAAACGGACTTCCGATCCGCCCGACTTGCCGGGGAATATCTCCGCTGTGCGGATCAGGATGTTCAGGTCCAGGTCGCCGTCACGGTTCAGCCAGCCAAAGGCGCCGGTATATGAGCCACGTGCCTCGCCCTCGAGCTCGGCGATGATCTGCATGCATCGCACTTTCGGGCAGCCGGTGATGGTGCCGCCGGGGAAAGTGGCGCGGATCACATCGCCCGGCGTCGCATCGGCGCGCAGGCGGCCGCGCACGTTGCTGACGATGTGGTGGACGTGCGCGTAACTCTCGACCGTCATCAGTTCGTCGACCTCCACGCTGCCGGGCTCGCACACGCGGCCCAGGTCATTGCGCTCCAGGTCGATCAGCATCACGTGCTCGGCGCGCTCCTTGGGGTGGCCGACGAGTTCACGGATGCGTTCGGCATCGTCGTCGCCTTCGAAGCGTGGCCGGGTGCCGGCGATGGGACGGGTTTCGACGACGTCGCCACGGATCGAGACCAGGCGTTCCGGCGATGAGCTGGCAACTGCCCGCCCACCGGATGCGAACAGGCCCGCGAACGGGGCGGGATTGGCCTTGCGCAACCGTGCGTACAGCACAGCCGGATCGACCGTCTGATCGAAGCGCGCGCGCCAGGCGCGTGAGAGATTGACCTGGAACACATCACCCGCGGCCAGGTATTCGAGGATGCGTCCGACCCCATCGGTGAACTGCCGGGGATCGTCCTCGACGATTTCGTCGGGTTCACGCCAGTCCGCAAAAAACTGCGCCTGCCGTGACGCCGGAACATCGCCGAGGATGGATTCGAGCAACCTGCCTGATCCGCTTTCGGCCAGCGCCACGCAGTTGCCGCTCACGCGGTCATGCAGGATCGCAGCAGGACAACGCAGCGCAAGCGCGACCGGGATTGCATCTTCGCCTTGGGGCAGCTCGAGCACGGGTTCCACCTGCGCAGCCAGCTCGTAATCGAGCAACAACGCCCAGCCACCACGGAACGGCCAGCGCGGTTCCTCGCGGGCGATGCGTTGCGCCTGCCATTGCGCATCCACTGCTGCGAGGAAATCGCCCGCGACGGGACTGCCATCGAGTGTCCACGTCCGTCCCTGCGCATCCAGTCGCAGGCCGGTGCCATCGGTTGCCAGAAGTAGATCCCAGCGCCCCTGCGCCGTGCCCGAGGCAACCGATTCGAGCAGCATCGGATAGCGCGACGGCGCTTGTCGATGCAGTGCGAGCAGGTCGGTATCGGGAGGTAATGCGCGGGATTCGATCACGATCTGCTCTTCATCCCGGCGAACGCCGGGACCCAGTGCCCTTGAGTGCGGACGAAAAACAAGTAGCCACGCGACCCCGGCCTTTGCCGGAGTGACGGCCTATCTCTTCAAACCCGCTTGAACACCAGCGTGCCGTTGGTGCCGCCGAAACCGAAGCCGTTCGACATCGCCACATCGATCTTCTTCTCGCGCGCCACATTCGGTACGTAATCCAGGTCGCAACCCTCGCCCGGATTCTCGAGGTTGATGGTCGGCGGGACGATGCCATGGTGCAGAGCCAACACCGAGAAGATCGCTTCCACGCCGCCGGCCGCGCCCAACAGATGCCCTGTCATCGACTTGGTTGAACTGACCATGGTCTTGTAGGCGTGATCGCCCAGGGCACGCTTCATCGCCAGGGTCTCGGCCAGATCGCCCAGCGGCGTCGAAGTGCCGTGCGCGTTGAGGTATTCCACTTGGTCCGGATTCAACTTGGCGTCTTTCAACGCAGCCAGCATGCAGCGCGCCGGACCTTCGCCGTTCTCGCTGGGCGCGGTCATGTGGTAGGCGTCGGAACTGGCGCCGAAGCCGGCCAGCTCGCAGTAGATCCGCGCGCCGCGCGCCTTTGCGTGTTCGTATTCTTCGATCACCAGCAGTCCGGCGCCGTCGCCCAGGACGAAGCCGTCGCGGTCCTTGTCCCACGGTCGCGACGCGGCCTGTGGATCGTCGTTGCGCGTGGACATTGCCTTCATCGAACAGAATCCGCCCACGGAGGTCGGCGAGGAACCGCGCTCGGCGCCGCCGGCGATCATCACGTCGGCATCGCCGTACTGGATCATGCGCATTGCCATGCCGATGGAATGGTTGGAGGTGGCGCAGGCCGACACCGCGGAGAAGTTCGGCCCCTTGATGCCCTTCATGATGCTGAGCTGGCCCGGCAGCATGTTGATGATGGTGCTGGGGATGTAGAACGGCGAGATCTTGCGCGGGCCGCCCTCAAGGTATTTCGCGGTCTGTTCCTCGATACCGAGGATGCCGCCGATGCCGGCGCCGATGATCGCGCCGATCCGCTCGGCGTTGGCCTCGGTGACTTCCAGCCCGGAATCGTCCATCGCCATCAGCGAGGCGGCGATGCCGTAATGGATGAACGCATCCATTTTCTTCACGTCTTTCGGCGACATGAACGCGGTGGGGTCGAAATCGCGGATCTCACCGGCGATGCGGGTGGTGAAGGCCGAGGCATCGAACGAGGTGATCGGTCCCAGACCGGAACGTCCGTGCACGGCTGCATCCCAGCTGCTCGCCAGATCATTGCCCAAGGGCGTGATCATGCCCATGCCCGTAACCACGACGCGACGCTGGTTCATCTGCAAATCCTCCGGATGCCTTGCACCCTACGCTGGCGCACTGAGGCGCCATAAATGCGCGGGGCCGCATGCGCGGCCCCGGCACGACTCAACGACTACAGATTCACGCCTTGACGTGGGCCTTGACGTAGTCGATGGCCTGCTGCACCGAGGTGATCTTCTCGGCGTCTTCGTCCGGGATTTCGCACTCGAATTCTTCTTCCAGGGCCATCACCAGTTCGACGGTGTCGAGCGAATCGGCGCCGAGGTCATCGACGAACGATGCGCTGGTGGTGACTTCTTCTTCTTTGACGCCAAGTTGTTCGACGACGATCTTCTTGACGCGTTCTTCGATGCTGCTCATTGGTTATGGCTCCAGACGGAGTTGAGTGAACGGGGAATAGTTTAGTGGAAAGCGGCGATTCCGGGCAGGCCCGGGCAATTACCGGCGAATCATACACTTACGGCGCAATCGTGCTTACGGCATATACATGCCGCCATTCACATGCAGGGTTTCGCCGGTGATATAGCTGGCCGAAGGCCCGGCCAGGAAGGCGACCGCGCGGGCGATGTCGGCGGGTTCGCCCAGGCGGTCGAGCGCGATCTGGCTGATCAGCGCGTTCTTGGATTCCTCCGGCAGGGCCTTGGTCATGTCGGTGTCGATGAAGCCTGGCGCGACCACGTTGACGGTCACCCCGCGGCTGCCGATTTCCTTGGCCAGCGACTTGGAGAACGCGATGATGCCGGCCTTGGCCGCGGCGTAGTTGGCCTGGCCGGCATTGCCGGTCACCCCGACCACCGAGGCGATGCTGATGATGCGGCCCTTGCGCGCCTTCATCATCCCACGCATCACCGCCTTGGAGGTGCGATAGACGCTGGTGAGGTTGGTATCCAGGATCGCCTGCCAGTCTTCGTCCTTCATCCGCATCAGCAGGTTGTCGCGGGTGATGCCGGCATTGTTGACCAGGATGCTGATCGCGCCGAATTCCTTGCCGATCGCATCGATCAACGCCTCCACCGCGACTGCGTCAGTGACGTTCAATTCGCGGCCATGGCCGCCCTGCGCAGCGAGACGCGCGCCGATGGCCTTGGCTCCGGATTCTGAGGTGGCTGTGCCGATGACCGTGGCGCCCTGCGCCGCCAGCTCATCGGCGATGGCCGCGCCAATGCCCCGACTGGCGCCGGTGACCAGGACGATTTCGCCCTTTAATGCTTGCGCGTCGCTCATGCTTGTTTCCATTCTTCTATCGCGGACTGGAAATCGCCCGGCGTGGCCAGCGATCTTGCTTCAATGGATTTGTCGATGCGCTTGACCAGGCCAGTCAGGACCTTGCCCGGCCCGCATTCGGCGATGCGCGTAACGCCTTTCGCCGCCAGCGCCAGCGTGCAATCGGTCCAGCGTACCGGCAGGTACAGCTGCTGCACCAGTGCTTCACGGATGTCGTCGATTCCGTCGTGCACCTGTGCATCCACGTTCTGTACCACCGGCAATGCAGGTGTGTGCCACGCCATGTTACGCATCGCCTCAGCGAGGCGATTGGCGGCTTCGCGCATCAGGGGCGTGTGCGAGGGCACGCTCACCGCCAGCTTGACCACCTTGCGCACGCCGCG
This sequence comes from Pseudoxanthomonas sp., assembly GCA_036677285.1. Taxonomy (GTDB): domain Bacteria; phylum Pseudomonadota; class Gammaproteobacteria; order Xanthomonadales; family Xanthomonadaceae; genus Pseudoxanthomonas_A. Next base: position 7,413 of record JAKFDG010000482.1, on the reverse strand, counting down.
TCCGGTCAACAGGGCGATAGCCCGGTCCACGGCTTCCGCATCGCCGCCGATGACGATCTGGCCGGGAGAGTTGTAGTTGGCAGGCACCACCACCTGGCTGCCCGAAGCCCGCTCACAGACTTCGGCGACCAATTCGTCTTCGGCGCCCAGCACGGCCGCCATCGCGCCCACGCCCGCGGGTGCGGCGTCCTGCATCAGTTGTCCGCGCAGGCGCACCAGGTGCGCGCCGTCATGCAGGGAAAGCGCATCTGCGGCAACGAGCGCGGTGTACTCGCCCAGGCTGTGCCCGGCGAGCAGCGCAGGTTGCGTGCCGCCTTGTTGTCGCCACGCACGCCACACCGCTATCCCGGCCGCGAGCAGCGCCGGCTGGGTATATTCGGTGCGGTTGAGCATTTCCTCGGGGCCGCCTTGCGACAGGGCCCACAGGTCCACGCCTGCGCCTTCCGAAGCCTCCGCAAAAGTTTCGTGGATCACCGGATACATTTCGGAAAGTTCCGCCAGCATCGCGAGCGACTGCGAGCCCTGGCCGGGGAACACGAATGCGAGTTGCGGTGAAGTGGGTAACGCCTGGGTCACGCGATGCACCGCCGGTCAAAAACAAGCGGCGATGATAAGGGCGAATCGCCGCAGCTGTCTGTACGACTGCGTATGTGCTGCGCGCGGGGATCAGTAACGCAGCAGCGCCGAACCCCAGGTGAAGCCGCCACCGAAGGCCTCCAGCAACAGCAACTGGCCGCGCTGCACGCGACCGGAGCGCACCGCTTCGTCCAGGGCCAGCGGCACCGAACCGGACGAGGTGTTGCCATGCCGATCCACGGTCACGATGACGCGCTCCATGGGCATATCCAGGCGCTTGGCCGTGGCTTCGATGATGCGCAGGTTGGCCTGATGCGGGATCAGCCAGTCCAGGTCGTGCTTGTCGAGGCCGTTGGCCTCGAGGGTTTCATCGACCACGCCATCCAGCGCCTTCACCGCGTACTTGAAGACGTCATTGCCCTTCATGTGGATGCGCATGCCGCCATTGGGCTGGTCGAGCTTGAACCCGGCCGATACGCCCACCGGATTCCACAGCAATTCCTTCTTGCCGCCGTCGGCGTGCAGGTGGGTGCTGAGGATGCCGGTCTCGTCGTCGGCCTTGAGCACCACTGCGCCTGCGCCATCGCCGAACAGCACGCAGGTGGTGCGCTCGGTCCAGTCGACGATACGGCTGAGGGTTTCCGCGCCGATCACCAAGGCGGTCTTGACGTCGCCGGAACGGATGAACTTGTCGGCCACGCTCAGCGCATAGACGAAGCCCGAGCACGCTGCGTTGACATCCAATGCCGCGCAGCCGTTGGCGCCCAGGCGGGACTGGATCAGGCAGGCGGTGGAAGGGAACACGAGGTCGGGCGTGGTGGTGCCGACCACGATCATGTCGATCTCGGAGGCGTCCACGCCTGCAGCCTCCATCGCGCGCACGGCGGCATGGAAACCGAGGTCGCTGGTGGTCTCGCCTTCAGCGGCGATGTGGCGTTCGCGGATACCGGTACGGCTGCGGATCCATTCGTCGCTGGTATCGACCTGCTTGGCAAGATCGTCGTTGGTCAGCACCTTTTGAGGCAGGTAGCTGCCGGTGCCGGCGATCCGGGAATAGATACGCCTACTAGGAGCCTGCCCACCAGGAGCTTGCCCGCTGGAATCCCGTTCGCTCATGCCCGCTCCCGCTGCTTGGCCCACGACGGGACCGGAAAAACGTGCCGCATCAAGAAATCACGTCGAGGCGCGCCGGTTGGCGCGCGGCGACATCAATCTTCTTCGACAGCCGAATCGGCCTTGGTCGCGATCACTTTCTTGCCGCGGTAGTAACCGTCGGCGGTGACGTGGTGACGCAGATGGGTTTCGCCACTGGTCGGGTCGGTGGCCAGCTGCTTGGCGGTCAATGCGTCGTGCGAACGACGCTGACCACGGCGGGACGGGGTGACGCGGGATTTCTGCACTGCCATGGGATTGCTCCGAACTTGTTCGTTGTGTTGCGTGTTGGTTGATGCCGACCGCGAACGGTCAGTTTTTCTTCAGTGAGGCCAGCGCCGCGAACGGGCTGGCTTTCGCCAATTCTTCTTCCGGTACCGGCCAGTCGCGTTCCACTGCGGTCGAATCCGGGTCCATCGGTACGGCCGGAATTGCCAGCACCAATTCGTCTTCCACCAGGTCCAGCGGCCGCAGCGCGCCATCTTCCGGCACCAGCAGCGCTTCGTACTCCGGCGGCAACGCAGCCTCATCTGCCTCGTCACGGATCAAGCCCAGCCGCTGCACCATGCGCACCGGAAGCAGGAACCGCTTCAGGCTGCGCTGGCATTCCAGCGGCAGTTCGGCATCGACCCGCAACTCCACGTAGGGCACCTTCAGCAGCGAGTCGCTATCGAACTGCAACGCGAAACGGACTTCGCCTTCGGTATCGAGCAGCAGGCCGTGCAAACGCGTCAGCGCGGACAGCGGCAGGCGGCCCTGGAAACTGCGCCTGGCCGCGACCATGCGCCAAGCGTCCAACATCTCGGGCACGTTCACGGACATAAGCCGCTGAATTCTAAGGATGCGCGGACGAGCTGTCAAACCCGGAAACCCGGCCACGATGGGGTTTGCCGCCCCGGACGGGCGCCGGCAGAATGCCCGCCCCCCATTTTACGGACCACCCATGCCCCTGATCCTGGCTTCCTCCTCCCGCTACCGCCGCGAGCTGCTCGAGCGACTGCGGTTGCCGTTCCACATCTCCCGCCCCGATGTGGACGAGGCCCCGCAACCTGGCGAGGGGCCGTCCGCGCTGGTGCGGCGACTGGCCCGGGCCAAGGCCCGGGCTATCGCGCAGCAGCAGCCCGAGGCCTGGATTATCGGTTCGGACCAGATCGCCACCCTGGAAGCGCAGCCGCTGGGCAAGCCCGGGACCCGTGAAACTGCGATCGCCCAGCTCAGCGCCCAGTCGGGGCGCGAGATCCTGTTCCACACCGCAGTCTGCCTGATGCGCGGGAAAGACGTGTTCAAGGCGATGGACGTCACCAAGGTGCGCTTCCGCGAATTGGAGGCCGATGAGATCGAACGCTATGTCGATGCCGAACAACCGCTCGACTGCGCCGGCAGCTTCAAGAGCGAAGGGCTGGGCATCACCTTGTTCGACCGCATCGAATCGCGCGACCCGACCGCCCTGGTCGGGTTGCCTCTGATTGCGCTGTCGAAGATGCTGCGCGAGGCGGGATTCCCTCTTCCCTAAGGGTTGCCGTGACGATTCTGATCGCTAGTCCGCGATCTGGATCGGTTGCTCGGCCCAGTCTTCCACACTGCCGTCGCGGCCGTGCAGGCGCAACCCCAGCCAGTGCCGTCCGGGCTTGAGGGAAGCCACATCCACGTCGGCCTTGAAGCCGACCTCCGGATGGTTCGGGTCGGTGGAAATCTTCCAGTACGTGGCCGTGCCAGGGCTCGACTCCCCATACCGCGCCTGGGCCACGATCTTCCCGTCGAGCAGCACCTCGACACGATCCAGCCCTACCCCGTCCTTGAAGGCCCAGCCGGCGACCTTGAACCTGGTGCCGGTGGCCGCCTCGCTCACCGGTGTATCGATCCAGGCGAATGCGGGCGCCGTGCAGGCGCCGACGGCTTTCTTCTGCGGCAGGGCGAACAGCAGGAAACGCTGATGCCCATGGTCGACGTTGACCACACGCGGCGGCGGCAGCGGACCGACCTTGTTGCAGAGCTGGTGGTAATACTGCAGCAGGGATTTGTATTGCACGTCGCCGGAACCGACCACCAGCAAGGCAGGTGCGGCGCGGCTGCCATCGCTTTGCAGGCCCCACAGGCGCAGTTGCGGCGCGCGCCCATGCTTGTGGTTGAGCGGGTGGTCGAGCACGGGAATGCGCGGATCGCCCAGCGCGAAACCCAACTCTGCGCCCGACTTGAAGTTGTCCGCGAGCAGGCCGCTGCCCGAAGGCAACCTCGCCCGCTCTTGCTTCACCGCATCAACCAGTTCATCCCAGCCAGCGAAATTGGCGGGATAGAACTTCTCCGCCGCGAACCGCGCGCGCCACTGCGGCGTGGACAGCACCAGGTAATACGCCAGCACGGCCAGCAGTCCGGCTCCGGCCACGAGCCAAGTTGCGATGCGCCACCCGCGCGGCCATTCCCGCAACAACGCCGGCACTGCGATCAGCAACGGCAGGTAACCGGGCAAGGGCCAATGGAAACTCACCCGCTCCACGTCGGCAAAGAAGCCCAAGGCGAAGAAACCCAGGGTGGACACGCCGCCAAGCAAGCCAAAATATCGCCACTGCGCCGGAATTCCGCCACCACCGCGGAACGCGCGCGCGAACACCTGGATCAGGGCGAAGAACAACAACGGCGTGACCAGCGCGGCCTGCACCACCAGGAACCACCATCCGCCACGCTGGAATGACCACGGATGCCGGTCGACCAGTTGGAAGCGCAGGCCGGCATCGGCGTTCTCCAGGTTCCAGGCGACCAGCGGCGCCCATGCCGCGACGCCCAGCGCCAGCGCCACCCATATCCGCGGATCGCGCAGCACGCGGCGTCCTTCCGGCAGCAGCAGCAAGGCCACCAGCCCCACGCCGATGACGCCGACGAAGCGGTAGTGGCTGAGTGCGCCGATCGCCAAACCCAGCGCGAGCTCGGCGGCCGAAGTCGCATCGATTTCGCGCAACAAGCGTGCGCCGGCATCAAGGCACAGGACCGTGGCGAAGGCCATCGGCACGTCCGGCAGGGCCAGGATCCCCAGGCTGCCGGCCAGCGGCATCAATACGGTCAGGCTCGCCGCACGCCAGCCGGCGGCCTCGCCGAACCAGCGCGCGGCGATATGCCCGATCAGCCAGGGCAACAAGGCCGCCAGCAGCAGGAACGGCCCGCGCAAGGCCAGCACATGCTGGCCGCCGACATCGGTGCCCAGCCGGGTCAGCCACGCAGTCAAACCCGGGAGGTCGGAATACGCCGCGGCCAGGTGCTGGCCTTCCTGCCAGTAGAAAGCTTCGTCAACGAACAACGGCAGTCGCGCCGCGATCAATATCTTGGTCGCGGTGAGCAGTGTCCACAGCACCATGAAGGTGAGTTGCGCGTGTTTTTCGTCCTGCATAAGCCGTTAAACTGCCTCGAAACACACTCGGAAATGCGATGCTCGCCCCAGCCACTGCCCGCGAAATGCTAACCGATGCGCAGCAGGAAGCCCTGAAGGCGGCGCAGCAGCAGGTCAATTCCCTCGTGCTCGGCAAGCCACAGGAGGTCCGGCTGGCGTTCGTCGCGCTGTTGTCGGGCGGGCATATCCTGATCGAAGACCTCCCCGGCCTGGGCAAGACCACCTTGGCGCATGCGCTGGCGGCAACGCTGGGGCTGGGCTTCCAGCGCGTGCAGTTCACCTCGGACCTGTTGCCGGCCGATGTCCTGGGCGTGTCGGTATACGACGCGCAATCGAGGCAGTTCCAGTTCCACCCCGGACCGGTGTTCACCCATGTGCTGCTGGCCGACGAGATCAACCGCGCACCGCCGCGCACGCAAAGCGCATTGCTGGAAGCGATGGCCGAGCACCAGGTCACCCTCGACGGCATGACCCGTCCCCTGCCGGATCCGTTCTTCGTCATTGCCACCCAGAACCCGGTGGACCTGTCCGGCACCTATCCGCTGCCGGATTCGCAGCTTGACCGTTTCCTGCTGCGCCTGACCCTGGGTTATCCGAATGCGGAGTCCGAGCGCGCGCTGCTGGCCGGCACCGACCGTCGCGAACTGATCGCCCAGACCGAGCCGCTGCTTTCCAGCGCCGACGTGCTGTCGTTGCGGCTGGCGGTCAACGAAGTACATGCCAGCGACGCGCTGGTGGCTTACGTGCAGGCATTGCTGGCGCGCAGCCGCCAGCACCCGGGGGTGCGCGTGGGCCTGTCGCCGCGCGCGGGCATCGCCCTGCTGCGCGCCGCGCGCGCCTATGCGCTCTTGCTGGGCCGCAGCCATGTGTTGCCGGAGGACGTGCAGGCGTTGTTCGCCGCGGTCGCGGCGCATCGCCTCGTGCCTGAAGCGGAGGCTTCCTCGGCGCAGGCGCTGGCCAAGTCCATCCTCCATGCGGTGGCCGTGGACTGACCGGTGTCGACCCTGCGCGAACGACTGGCCTCGCGTTTCGCGCTGCTCGCCCGTCCGCGCGCCGCGGAAACCCTCCCGGTGAAACTGGACCGGCGTCGGGTATACGTGTTGCCCACGCGCTTCGGACTGTTCTTCGCCGCACTCCTGTTCGCGATGCTGCTGGGCGCGCTCAACTACAACAACAATCCGGCATTGCTGCTGGCGCTGTTGCTGGGCGCCACCGGACTGGCCAGCCTGATCGCCGCGCACCTGCAACTGTCGGGATTGAGGATAGATGCCATTTCCGGCGAGCCGGTCGCCGCCGGCGCTATTCTGCAACTGCATCTCGCGCTTTCCGCGGACGATGCGCGCGTACGTCGCGGCCTGCAGCTGCGTTGCAATGGCGTGCATGCCCATGCATCGCTGCCGGCCAACGAACCTGCAGTCGCCACGCTGAACCTGGAGACGCAGCATCGCGGCTGGCTGCACCTGGACCGCATCCGCGTTTCCAGCACGCAGCCGCTGGGCCTGGCGCTGGCCTGGTCCTGGGTCTGGCCGGACATGCCGATGCTGGTCTATCCCGCGCCCGAGCCGCAGGGTCCTCCCCTGCCCTTGGGCGAAGGCAATGCCAGCCATGCGCGCCTGCATCCCGCCGGCGACGACGTCCATCATCTGCGCGCCTATCGCGCCGGCGATCCGCGCCGCGCCATCGCCTGGAAACCGTCCGCACGCCGCGACGTGCTGCTGGTACGCGAGTACGAGCAACCACTCGCGGTCGAAGTGGCCCTGGAGTGGCGCACGCTGACCGAACTTGCGCACGAGCACCGTATCCGCCGGCTCGCCCACTGGGTGGACCTGGCCGAGCGCGAAGGCCGCCGCTATCGCCTGCACCTGCCCGGACAACCCCAACTCGGGCCAGGACAAGGTGCGGCCCACCGTCACCTGTGCCTGCGCGCGCTGGCCTTGTTGCCGCATGTCGAAGTCCGCTGACACCTTGACCCGGATCGATACCGGGAGCCGCCTGTGGACGCTGGCGAGCGGCGCGCTCGCCCTGCTGCCACTGTTGCTGCAACTACCCGGCGAGCTCGCGCTGGGCATCGGCCTGGCCGCGTTACCGATCGCGACGCTGTCATGGCGCAAGCCGCTGCCGATGGTGTTGCGCCTGCTGCTGGCGTTGTTGGTGTTCGCGGCGGTGTTCTCGCAGCTGGGTTTGCGCTTCGGCCGCGACACCGGTTGCGCGTTGCTGGCAGCGATGCTGGCGATCAAGCCTTCGGAAACCCACACCCTGCGCGATTCGCGCAGCCTGATCGGTTTCGCCTTGTTCGCGCCTTTCGC
>JAKFDG010000481.1:0-3065 GCA_036677285.1 Pseudoxanthomonas sp. | reverse complement strand
GGACAAGTCCAGGCCCGTGAGGGAAATGCATCAAGCGGGTTGTTCGTCGTCGATCAGAACTTGAAGCGGAAGTTGAGGTAGTACTGGCGGCCGTTCTCGTAGATCGAGCGCGGACGGTCCTTGTTCTCGGCGTAGTACTTGGTCTTCGGATTGTTCAGGTTCATCAGGTCCAGCGCCAGCGAGAAGTTGTCGTTGATCTGGTAGCCGAACGACGCCGAGACGTTGTCGATCTCGTCCTGATAGAAGGCAGAAGCGCGATCCAGGCCGCTGTAGAACTCGGAACGGTAGTTGTAGTTCACGCGTGCGTTGAACTTGTCGTTCTCGAAGTAGGCGCCCACGTTGTAGGTGTTCTTCGAGGTGCCGAGCATTGCCGTGCCGTCGCTGGTGTCGCCGTCGGCGTAGGTGTAGTTCGCGAATGCGCCGAAGTATTCGCCGATCGGCGCTTCCCATGCCAGTTCGAGACCCTTGACCTTGGCGTCCGAGTTGACCGGTACGGTCAGGTCGTATTCGATGAATATGCCATCCGGATTGTTGGCGTCTATGGTGAAGTACGACTGCCTGTCGGTACCCAGGGCCACGTAATTGTCGATGTCCATGTAGAACACGCCAGCCGACAGCAGCGCGCGTTCCCCGTAGTACCACTCGAACGTCGCATCGACGTTGCTGGACAGGATCGGTTCGAGGTTGGGGTTGCCACCGGAGCCGGTGCCGATGCCACCGACGTCGGCGGGCGGGCTCAACGAGACCGCCCCGGCCAGTGCCGAGAAGTCCGGTCGGGTCAGGGTCCGCGACGCGGCGAAGCGCAGCACCATGTCGTCATTGAGGTTGTACTTGAAATTCGCGCTCGGCAGCCAGTCGTTGTAGGTGTTCCTGGTCACGACCGTCTTGAACGCGCCGAACAGCGAGGTCAGTACCGCATCCGGATCGGCGGGGTTGGCGTTGACGAAGTTGGTGATCTCTTCCTCGGTGCGTACGAAGCGCAGGCCGATGTTGCCGCTCCAGTTGCTGCCGGTGAAGTTCAGTTGCGCGTAGGCTGCGGAGCTGCGTTCCTCAAGGCCGTAGGCGCCGGGGAAGTAAAAGCGCGAGGCCGGGTCGCGGGTGGTGAAGCTGTTGTTGTAGGCAGCCAGTTGCTGGGGCGAGAAGTACCAGATGTCGCGGGGGAAGTTGCCGCCGAGGCCGTCGCCGAAGTCGCCTGGATAATTACCGTAGCCCTGCGGGAAATTGGCGGGATTGAACGGAGACGTCGACGGATCCGGGCAATTGAACGTGGCCGGATCCCAATTGAAGGCATCGCCGTTGGAGCACATCGGACCCTGCGCGGTGACCTGGTCGAGATTGCGCTCATGCCTGGCGTCACGCACGCCGAAGTCGAGTGAGGTCAGCACGCCATCGCCATCGAAGAAGTACTCGCCATCGATCTTCGCCCAGTCCTCCTTGTCCTCGACGTCGATGTCCTGGAAACCGAAGATCCAGTCGAGACGATAGTCGACGAGCGGGGTGCCCGGCACGCCGGTGTTGGCGCTGCCCAGATGCCAGTCGGCCGCGCCGACGCCGTGCATTGACCAGCCTGCGCCGGTATTCAATCCCACGTCCCACTCGGCCACGTCCTGGGTCGGTGTCTCGCCATGGCCCTCGGAGGTGCCGATCTGCCCGGAGAACGTCAGGTTGTCGCTGACGCTCCATTTGCCGTCCACGCTGAAGAACTCGGTGCTGGATTTCGCGCCCGGACGGGAGATCTGGTCGTAGATGCCGAAGGCATTGTCGCCTTCCGGGGTTGCCGCGAATTCGGCCTGGACCAGGGTGTTGTTGCGGATCACGTAGCCCGGCAGCGGGATCTGCCCGTTGTTGCCGGCAGTGCCGTTGATGATGCGCGAACCCCAGAGCATGTAGTTGCGGTTGTAGTTGTCCGCCTTCATGTCCGAACGGAAATAGTTGGCTTCGATCTCAACCGTATCGGTGGGCTTGAACTGCGCCGTGAGCATGCCGCCGGTGCGCTTGCGCTCCTGTTCGAACAGCGCCGAGCCGATCAGGGTCGGGAAGTAGACGCCGACGAGGTCGGGGTGGGCCTGGCCGGCGGCGGTGTTCGCACCGATGGTGTCGTAGCCCAGCAACTCCTGGCCGTCGCGGCGCAGGTGGCGCTCTTCGCTGAACGCCTGCACCGTGAGGCCGAAGCTGCCATCGGCATTCTTCCAGTTACCCAGCACCGAGATCTGCGGGTCGGTCTTGCCCGGCAGTTCGGCGTACACCGCGCCGACCGAGCCGAAGATGCTGAACCCTTCGTCGAAGTTGAGCGGGTTGCGGGTGATGATGTCGATGCTGCCTACCGCGCCACCTTCCACCAGCTTGGCCTCGGAAGACTTGCGCACCACGACCCTGTCGACCAGTTCCGCAGGCAGCAGCGAGTAGCTGACGCTGCGACCCACGGTGCCGGTCTGGTTGAGCACGAACCAGTCGCCGGTGCCGATGTTGTGGCCGTCGATCAGGGTCTGGGTCAGGCTGGGGCTGGTGCCGCGCATGCTGACGCGGTCGTTCTCGTCGAAGGCGCCTTCGTTGGCGCTGGCGGCGCTGATGTTCACGCCGGGCACGCGCGACAGAGAGTCGGCGACGTTCTTGTCGGGCATCTTGCCGATGTCCTCGGAGGTGATCACCTCGACCCGGGAATTGTTGTCCCGTTTGGCCTCGAGCGACTTCTCTATGCTGCCGCGGATGCCGATGACGGTGACGGTTTCCAGTTCCGTCGCGTCGTTCGTGGTTTGCGCCGCGGCAGTGGTTTCCTGCGCCTGCAGCTGCGTGGCGAAGCCCAGGCTTGCCAGGATCGCAGCCGAAAGAATTGATTTCTTACAGTTCATGGTACTTCCCCATCGCTGGTTGAGTTGAGGCAACGAAAACCGTTGCCGAGCCGGTGCTGCCTTTGTTGTCCGATCGCGCTGCCACAGGCAGGCGATCCGCAGCCATCCGACTGCGATGTTCTAGCCAGCGTCCTGCTGGCCGAGGTACCACTGCGCGGCGCCGATGACGCCGAGTTGTCCGTGCTCCACCAAGCGCACGGGAATGCGTTCCAGCGC
>JAKFDG010000480.1:0-2026 GCA_036677285.1 Pseudoxanthomonas sp. | reverse complement strand
CGGGCAATTGCCGGTAGCGGATCTCCAGGGCCGGCAACACTTCGAAAAAGTCCTGCTTGAAATAGAGAAGGAAGGTGTCATACCCGAACTTGAAGCTGGGTATGTAGGCTTCGAAAGGAAGCTGGTGACTGAAGAAGTGTCGGTAGGGATAGCAGCTTTGCCAGTAGGCAAGTTCAGCGACGATGTCCAGCACCACATCGGGCGCCAGGCGCTGGATGCGTTCCGCGGAAAACAACATGGGGTACAGCCTGTGGATCAACCACTCACGCCGCTCTAACACTCAGCGGCTAGGACCTTTGTACTCCCATTGGTCGGAGCGTGCCGGTTTGGCCATTCATGCTGACGGACGGTCGACGCCCGCATCTCTCTAGCGGCGCGGGAAAAAGAATCGGCGACGGATGAAGGCGAATGCAACGGCGAGGATTCCCGGGTCCTTCGCTTATCACGCCCTTCACGGTCGCGGGTACAGGGTGCAGGCATTCCCCCTTTCCAGGAATGCCCCCGTGAAGACTTCCCTGCTCGTCCTGAGCCTGCTCACCCTCGCCATCTCCACCTCGTGCGACCGCCGCGACGATCCGGAGAACGCGCCCACGCCCGAAGCCACCACCGCCGATACCGCGCCGATGCCGGCGACCGAGCCCACGGCACCGGTAGCTCCCGAGACGACCCCACCTGCCCCGGCCGCCACCGACGATTCGCTGGCGCTCGGCTTGCTCGCCGTGGTCAACGATCAGGAGATCCAGGCGGCGCAACAGGCCATCGCCAAAAAGGTTTCCGCCCCGGTCATGGACTATGCGCGGATGATGGAGAAGGAGCACACCGACAATCTGGTCGCGACCAAGGCGTTGGGCGCGCTGGGCGATACGCCGGAAGTGCAGGCGATGAAGGAGAAAGGCGCGTCGGATCTGGCCGAGCTGGGCAGGAAATCCGGCAAGGATTACGAAACCGCCTACGTGGAGGCGATGGTCAAGGGCCACACCGAAGCGCTCGCGCTGATCGACGGGCGGTTGCTAACGCTCGCGTCGGTCGGTCCGGTGCGCGACCACATGGCCAAGACCCGCGACCAAGTCGCGATGCACCTGGCGCTGGCGCAGAAGTTGCAGGCGACGCCGTAGTCGGCAAGCACAAAGCCCGCAGGGTGGGTTGAGCCGAAGCCGGTTTCAGTCGCCTATTCCCGCAGGGTGATCGACATTCCCGACTTCACCACCGAGGCCAGCGCCGCGGCGCTCCAGTTGGTCATGCGGATGCAGCCGTTGGATTCGCTCTTGCCGACCTTGGCCGGATTGGGCGTGCCGTGGATGCCGTAATGCTCCTTGCTCAGGTCGATCCAGGTGGTGCCCACCGGGTTGTTGGGGCCGGCCGGGATCTCCGCCTTCTCGTCGGTCTTCTTGCTGTCGGCGATGAGCTTTGGATCGTAATGCCACACCGGATTGCGCGACACGCCGGTGATCTTCCATTCGCCGATCGGCAGCGGGAACTGGGCGCTGCCCGTGGTCACCGGAAAGCGTGCCAGGACCTTGCCCGCGGCGTCTTCCAGCAACAGCGATGAATCGGATTTGTCGACCACCACCTTGGCCGCATCGGGCAACTGCATCGCCGCGACGACATTGGGCACCGCGATCCTGGTGCCGGGCTTGCTGAAGTCGGCTTCCGGATTGAGCTGCTTCAACAGCGCGGGACTGGCGTGGAACATCTCGGCGATCTTTTCCTCGACCGAGGCGTACGGCAGTGACTCGAGCTTGGCCTGTTCCATCGGTTCCTGCGGAATCTCGGCGAACGGCCCGGTCACGTCGGCGACGGTGAGCAGGTGTTCGACCAGGATCGGCGCGGTGTCGCTGCCGAGTGCTTCCCAGGTGGCTGCGTCGAGCGTGCCGCTTGGCTTGAGTCCGTGCGCACCCTGGAACGCGGCCAGCGCCTTGCGCATGTTGCTGCCGCTGGCGCCATCGATCTCGCCGGGCGAGAAGTGCGCGCGCTCCAGCAGTACCTGCGCACGCAAGGGGCTGTCCTTGGCCAGTTCGGCATCGGC
>JAKFDG010000479.1:0-29317 GCA_036677285.1 Pseudoxanthomonas sp. | reverse complement strand
GGCAACATCAAGCGCTCCAACTGCATGGTGCTGTTCATCAACCAACTGCGCATGAAGATCGGCGCGATGATGCCGGGTCAGAGCCCGGAAGTGACCACCGGCGGTAATGCACTGAAGTTCTATGCCTCGGTGCGCTTGGACATCCGCCGCATCGGCGCGATCAAGAAGGGCGACGAGATCATCGGCAACCAGACCAAGATCAAGGTAGTCAAGAACAAGCTGGCGCCCCCGTTCAAGCAGGTCATCACCGAAATTCTGTACGGCGAAGGCATAAGCCGCGAGGGTGAATTGATCGACATGGGCGTGGAAGCCAAGCTGGTGGACAAGGCGGGCGCCTGGTACAGCTATGGCGATGAGCGTATCGGTCAGGGCAAGGACAACTCGCGTCAGTACCTGAAGGACAACCCGCAGGTTGCGACCCGCCTGGAAGGCGAGCTGCGCGACAAGTTCCAGCCAACCGAAGTGAAGCCGGAAGAGGCTGACGAGGACGTAGAAGTTTGATCGGGATTGGCGCAGGGAAGCGCCGCTTTTGATTTGGAGTGAATCGACGTGCAAAAAGAAGATGTTGATGCTCTCCCCGGTTCCCGCAAGCGCAGGCGGGAACTGACGCCTACCCAGCGGGCACTTGCGCTACTGGTGCGAAGGGAGCATTCGCGCAAGGAGCTGGCTCGCAAACTGGCCGATCGCGGAATCGAGAAAGAAGCCGCATCGGCAGCGATTGAAAAACTGACAGGTGATGGCTGGCAGAGCGATACGCGTTTTGCCGAGCTGTTGGTGCGTACCCGGGCGGCCCATGGCCAAGGCCCAATCCGGATCCGGGCCGAACTGGGGACCCACGGGCTGGGTGCCGACATCATCGAGACCGCCATGGAGGCCTTTGACGGCGACTGGCGTCAAGCAGCGCAGGATCTGGCCCAGCGCCGTTTTGGTCTGGCTCTGGCTTCGGCCGACCCGGCGCAGCGTCGCAAGGCGGCCGATTTCCTGTACCGGCGCGGCTTCGACGGCGACACAGTGAGGTCCGCCTTGCACGGCGACCCGGAGGACTGATCCGCCGTGGCCTGTTAACCTTTGCGGATTGGGTTGTCTGCTCCCGCCCGCGTCCGCATCTTGTCGGTATCGCGGCACTCCAGACGTGCCCGCCCGCCAAACGCCAGCCAGATGACTACTCCCAAGCTCAGCAGCAGCCAGATACGTAGCGATTTCCAGGAATTCTTTCGTGGCAAGGGCCATACCATCGTCCCGTCTGCGCCCCTGGTGCCGGGCAACGACCCGACCCTGCTGTTCACCAATTCGGGCATGGTCCAGTTCAAGGATGTGTTCCTGGGTGCCGAAAAACGCAGTTACGTGCGCGCGGCCGACGTGCAGCGCTGTCTGCGCGCCGGCGGCAAGCACAACGACCTGGATTCGGTGGGCTACACCGCGCGCCACCACACCTTCTTCGAGATGTTGGGCAACTGGTCGTTCGGCGACTACTTCAAGAAAGATGCGATCGCCTGGGCTTGGGAGTTGCTGACCGAGGTCTGGAAGCTTCCCAAAGAGCGCTTGCTGGTCACGGTTTACCACACCGACGACGAAGCCTACGAGCTATGGAACAAGATGGTTGGCATCCCCGCCGAGCGCATCGTCCGCATCGGCGATAACAAGGGCGCGCCGTATGCGTCCGACAACTTCTGGCAGATGGCCGATACCGGCCCGTGCGGTCCCTGCACTGAAATCTTCTACGACCACGGCGACCATATCGCTGGTGGCCCACCGGGCTCGCCGGACGAGGACGGCGACCGTTTCATCGAGATATGGAATCTTGTGTTCATGCAGTTCGACCGCCAGCCCGATGGCACGCTCGTTCCGTTGCCGGCGCCATGCGTGGATACCGGCATGGGCATGGAACGCCTGGCGGCGATCCTGCAGCACGTGCATACCAATTACGAAATCGACATCTTCCAGGCGTTGATCGGCAAGGCATCGGAGCTCACCGGTACCGCTGACCTGGAAAACAAGTCGCTACGCGTGATCGCCGACCATATCCGTGCTTGTTCGTTCCTTATCGTCGATGGGGTGCTGCCGTCCAACGAAGGCCGCGGTTACGTGCTGCGCCGGATCATCCGCCGCGCATTGCGCCACGGCTGGATGCTCGGAGTGCGCCAGCCGTTCTTCCACAAGATGGTGCCCACGCTGGTATCGCTGATGGGCGAGGCCTATCCCGAGCTGCCGGCGGCGCAGGCACTGGTGGAACGCGCCTTGAAAGCCGAAGAAGAGCGCTTTGCAGAAACCCTGGATTCGGGAATGCGTATCTTCAATGAGATAGCCGCGCGCGCGCGCGCGGCCATTCCCGGCGCAGACGCGTTCCGCTTGTATGACACTTACGGGTTCCCGGTCGACCTGACCGCTGACATTGCCCGTGAACGGGGCTTGTCGGTAGATATGGCCGGCTTCGAAGCGGCGATGGAACAGCAGCGTGAAACCGCGCGCGCGGCCGGCAAGTTCTCCACCGGCACCGGATTGCCGGCTGAGCTGGTGGCCAAGCTGACACCGACGGAGTTCCTTGGTTACGAGCACTTGGATGCAGGTGGCTTGCAGGTAGCGGCCATCCTGAAAGATGGCCGACCGGTCGATTCGATTTCCGCGGGCGACGAGGCCGTGGTCATCCTTGATCGCACGCCGTTCTACGCCGAATCCGGCGGTCAGGTCGGTGATATCGGTGTGCTGGCCGAGAGGGGCGTTGAGTTCGATGTGACCGATACGCTGAAATTCGCGGGTCAGTTCTACGGCCACGTTGGGAAACTGGCCGTCGGAAACCTGAAGCTTGGCGACCACGTGCTTGCATCGGTGGATGCGCCACGCCGCGCCGCCATCATCCTCAACCATTCCGCCACACACCTCCTGCATGCTGCGTTGCGTGACCTGCTGGGCACGCACGTGCAACAGAAGGGCTCGCTGGTGGCGCCCGACAAGTTGCGTTTCGACTTCTCGCACTTCCAGTCGGTGACGCGCACCGAGTTGGACGAGGTCGAGCGCCGTGTCAATGCCGAGATCCGTGCCAACCATGCCGCCGAAGTGCACAACATGGGTATGCAGGAGGCGCTCGATTTCGGTGCAATGGCGCTGTTCGGCGAGAAATACGGCGAGAACGTGCGCGTGCTGAAGATGGGTGGTTATTCCACGGAGTTGTGTGGCGGTACCCATGTCCGCCGCACCGGCGACATCGGCTTGTTCAAGATCGTGAGCGAGGGCGGGGTATCTGCGGGGGTCCGCCGCATAGAGGCGGTGACCGGGGAGGGCGCGCTGGACCTGGTGGCCAGTGAAGAGCGGCGCCTGGACGAAGCCGCCGCGCTGCTGGGAGGAAATGCTGGCGAAGTGGTCGAAAAGGTCCGGCAGCTGACCGAGCGGCAGAGAAAGCTGGAGCGTGAACTGGAAGTACTCAAGGCCAAGGCCGCCTCCGGAGCCACCGCGGACCTGGCCGCTTCGGCTGTGGACGTCGCCGGTGTCCGCGTGTTGGCGATCCGGCTGGAAGGGTTCGATGCCAAATCATTGCGCGATGCAGTTGACCGGCTCAAGCAGCAACTGGGCGATGCAGTCATCGTGTTGGCGGGCGCTGCGCAGGGCAAGGTTGCCCTGGTGGCCGGCGTGAACGGCTCTGCAACGGGAAGGATCAAGGCCGGGGAACTGCTATCTCATATCGCAAGTCAGATCGGAGGCAAGGGCGGCGGTCGCCCGGATCTCGCCCAGGGTGGTGGTGAGGACGGGCCCGCCCTTGCATCCGCCCTTAAAGGCATACCGGCCTGGGTCGCTGAACGCCTTCCTGACTGCATCCTGTGAACCTTATCCTTGCGGCTCCATATGTCCGCTCGTTACCATGTTTCACGTTTATGAATGTATCTGGAAGCGTTTTCGCTGTTGGTGAGGCGTCAACGCCCGCCCGGCACTACCCTTGCCGGATTAAGGAGACAAGTAATGTTGATTTTGACTCGCCGTGTTGGCGAAACCTTGATGATCGGCGATTCGGTCACGGTGACCGTGCTTGGCGTTAAGGGCAATCAGGTGCGGATAGGCATCACTGCGCCCAAGGACGTCGCCGTGCATCGCGAAGAAATCTATCAGCGCATCCAGCGTGGCGAGGAAGCCAGCACTTCGCCCCAGCCTACCGAAATAACCCCATCCAGCTGACGATTTTGTTTGCCGCCGTCGCGGTCAGCCGGTATCCTAGCCGGCTGCTGCGTCCCATTGCGGCTTGCTTGAAGTACCCGGAGAGTTGCCCGAGCGGCTGAAGGGGCTCCCCTGCTAAGGGAGTATAGGGTCAAAAGCCTTATCGAGGGTTCGAATCCCTCACTCTCCGCCACTTGCAAAAAAGCCTATGTTTTAAGGGATTTTTTGCTTGTAGGTGACGGAAGTCGATCCTGTTGGACAGGGAGAGATTGACGAACGGAAGTGCGATCAGGCAGAATTCCGCTTCTTATGCGCCCGTAGCTCAGTTGGATAGAGTACCTGGCTACGAACCAGGCGGTCGGGAGTTCGAATCTCTCCGGGCGCACCATAAAGTTGAAGACGAAAGCCAGTGAGTTCGCGCTCACTGGCTTTTTTCTTGTAGTGTCGGCCCATGCAGCTAGATTCCAGATACATGATGCTGATGCGGCCCGTTCCCGCCCATGCCGACTGCTCCGTCCTGACGATTGCCCATAGTGCGGCGACCGCATGAACCGCAAAGGTGGCACGGAAATACGCAGCGCCTTCACTGGCGCCTTGCCATCGCCTGACTGGGCAGCCATGAGTCATGGGCGTCTGGTTGTCGCCCTGATGGATGTGCGTGACTGGAATCCATGGTTGCCGGACGCCTTGGCCCTGCTCGATCCGGCGGAAAACGAGCGCATGCAGCGCAGGCGCAGATCCGGTGATCGTGAAGTTCTGGCGTTGGCCTACGGACTGCATCGTCTGCTGCTCGGGCATGCTCTGGGAATGGACGCAGCTGCCGTACCCCTATGGCGTGACGCGTCGGGACGCCCGCGCGTAGGCGACGACGGGATCCATACCAGCCTGAGCCATGCCGACACATGGGTGGCGCTGGCGGTCAGCAGCGCCGGGCCGCTGGGTGTGGATATCGAACCCCTCACCCGGGTCGACATGCTTCCGGAAATCGCCGGCAGCATCTGTCACCCGCAGGAGGCGGCTGCACTGAAAGGCCTTGCTCCTGATCGATACGGCATGGCGCTGTTGGCGCTATGGGTACGGAAAGAGGCGTTCCTGAAAGCTGCAGGGGTGGGGCTTTCAAGGGAAATGAACAGTTTCCTGGCTCCTGAAGGGGAGGTGCCATTGGCGCTGGAGGCAGTCGGAACCACGCGCCTGCAGATGCTGGATACGGATCCAGCCTGCCTTGCCGCGGTCGCCGGGCCACCAGATGTGCCGGCCGTGTCTGCACGTCTCGTTCCGAAGGCGCACAGCTAGAAGCCGGGCAATCGGACTGCGTCCCCCAGGAAGTTTACGGTCGATCGAATGGCCGGTTTCCGGCCGCTGATGCGTTCGGGTTGATGACACTCCACATTAAATCTTCACCCGGTTGCCGAGAAAGTCGGGACTGGCGGATTCGAAGCTGTGGTGGTTGGAAACGCTTCTGGATCTGTTCTACAGGGGGTCGTATGTGCAGCAAACGCGCGGGCGTTTCCAGCCCGATTGCCCTTCGGCGATTTGGCCATGTCGACGCAGGCGTCTGCGGGGTCATGAACGACCCGGCTGCGCCGGGCCACTTCATTCCTTCTTTCCCACCCCCGATTTCCGATTCACTTGCCGGTCGGGGAAGGACGGCAACATGAAGAATCCACTGGCCAGCCGCAAGGGCCGCGCGATCAAGAGGCTCTGGGTATTGGAGTTGGCTCTGATCACGCTGTCAGTCATCGTGGCAGCGTGGATACGATTCATCAACGATCCGGATACGCATGTAGCCTTTGCCGATCATGCGTTGATACGCGGCTTCATGGTAGCCGTATTCATCACTGGTGCGATGGCGGCGTTTGGCCTGTACCAGGTGCACGTACGCCACAATCGCGTGGACTTCATCCTGCGATTGTTCTTGTCCTTCGCCTTCGGCGGCATGGCATTGCTGGTGGTTTACTACCTGGTCCCCCAGAGCTACATCGGAAGAGGGGTGATGGCGTTGGCGCTGGTGATGGCGCTGTCGGGCGTGATCCTTGTACGCCTGTTGGTGATGCATGTCTTCCGGACGGATGTGCTCAGGCAGCGGATACTGGTGCTGGGCGCAGGCAAGAACGCCGACCTGATCAACAGCCGCCTGCGCCGCGATTCCGATCGTCGTTCCTTCGTAGTGGTGGGCTTCGTTCCCGTGCCCGGTCAAGCGGTGTTGATACGCGAAGAATTCCAGATCCAGCCGGAGCATGGTTTGGCCGAATTGACGGAACGGCTGCAGATCGATGAGATCGTCATAGCGCCGGACGAACGCCGTGGCGGCCTGCCGATGGAGGAAATGCTGACCTGCGTTCAGCATGGGGTTTCGGTCATAGACCTGTCGACTTTCTTCGAGCGGGAGGCCGGGATGGTGCAACTGAACGTCCTGGACCCTTCCTGGCTGGTGTTTTCGGGAGGCTTCGACTATTCCACGCCACGTCGTTTGAGCAAACGGTTCTTCGACCTGGCCGCGGCGTCGGCACTGTTGTTCGTCGCCTGGCCGGTGATGCTCCTGGTGGCGCTGGTGGTATGGCTGGAGGATGGCTCGCCCATCCTGTACAGGCAGACGCGGGTGGGTGAGAGGGGCCAGCATTTCGAACTCATCAAGTTCCGCAGCATGCGTGTGGATGCGGAAAAAGACGGGGTGGCGCGCTGGGCTACGAAGGACGATGACCGCAACACCCGGATAGGCCGCTTCATCAGGTTGACCCGCCTGGACGAGTTGCCCCAGTTGTTCTCGGTGTTGTCGGGCAACATGAGTTTTGTCGGCCCGCGACCCGAGCGCCCGCATTTCGTCAGCCTGCTCAGCGAGGAAATCCGCTATTACGGCGTCCGCCATTGCGTGAAGCCAGGCTTGACGGGCTGGGCGCAACTTCGCTACCCGTACGGGGCTTCGGTTCGGGATGCGGAAGAGAAACTCAAGTTCGACCTGTTCTATGTCAAGAATCACGGGCTGGTATTCGACCTGATGATCCTGCTGCAGACGGTCGAGGTGATCATGTTCGGACGTGGCGCTCGCTGAGCGGAAGGCCTGGCGGATAGGGGTATGTCGTCTTGTCAGGCGACCAGGGGAATACCGTTTCCACGCCGAGAGTCGGGCCAATCGGCCACGCCCGATCCCATGGTTTGGATTGCCGCGACATGGCAGTTCCGTCTGGCCAGCGAATGCCTGTGATACGGAACAGCGGTAATGGCCGTCAATTGCGCATAACTGCGTTTATTGATGATGGACGGCAGGGGTAATGCAGATGCAGGAAATAGCTTTTCGGAAAGCCGCATGTGACGGCATGAGCGGTTTGCCGGCATGACTGCGATCGTCGAAATTCCCACGGATCGCCCACGCACGGCTAGCCGGGGGAGCGAATGCGCGATCGTTGAAGCACCATTGGAAGACGCATTGTTCCGTGAAGTAGCGGCCTCGGCTGCCAAGCATGCTGTCAAAGCATCCGTCGTCCTGTTGGCCAGTTGGGCCGTGCTTGTTCACCGGCTTTCCGGGCAGTCCAGTCTGCTTACCGGGGTGGCGACAAACACCTGCATGCTGCCGCTGCATCTGGACCTGCTCCCCTCGATGACGGTTGGCGAGTGCCTGGCGCACGTCGATGCACGGTTGCGTGCGGCGCAAACGCGTGGGGTTGTCGGGTCGGACGAAAAGGCCGGGGCGTCCGATATGTCCCCAGGCGATTCACCGGCATGGCAGCTCTCGTTCGATGCACGGCTGGATGGGCTGCCTGCTGTTGATGGCATCGGTTCCGAACTGGCGATGAAACTCATCGGGGCCGATGAGGCCATCGATGTTCGTCTCGAATACGCCACGGCACTGTTCGATGCCGGTACGGCACAACGCTATCTGGGCTACTGGCGCAACCTGTTGAAGGCGATCTTGGCTGACGATGGTCTGGCGATCGAGCGCCTGTCGATGATCGCCGGGACCGAGCGCGTGCAGCTGCTCGAAGACTGGAACGATACGCGCGTTGATTATCCGCAGGACCAGTGCCTGCATACGCTGATCGAGGCGCAGGTTGCGCGGACGCCGGATGCCGTCGCGGTCGTTGCCGAAGACCTGCAGTTGAGCTTCGCCGAATTGAATGCGCGTGCCAACCAGCTTGCGCACCACCTGCGCGCGCTGGGCGTGCGTCCGGACCACCATGTCGGCATCTGCGTGGAGCGTGGCTGGCAGATGATGGTCGGCTTGCTGGCCATCCTGAAGTCGGGTGGCGCCTATGTCCCGCTGGACCCTGCCTATCCCGCCGACCGGCTGGCGCATATGGTCAAGGACAGCGCACCCAAGGTGTTGCTGACCCAGGCCCGGTTGTTGCCGGTGTTGGAAGGGTTGGAGATCGCCTGTCCGATGCTGGACCTGTCTGCGGAGGCGCCGGCATGGGCCCAACTGCCGACCACCAATCCCTCCACCCTGGAGGTTGGTCTGACCGCCCGGCACCTGGCGTACACGATCTATACCTCCGGTTCCACGGGGCTGCCCAAGGGCGCGATGATCGAGCATCGCAGCGTGGTGAACCGGTTGCTGTGGATCCAGGACAACTATCGCCTGGACGCATCCGACACCGTGCTGCAGAAGGCGCCCATCAGTTTCGACGCTTCGGTAACCGAATTCTTCTGGCCGCTGATGACCGGCGCGCGGCTGGTGATGGCGCGCCCGGAAGGACATAAGGATCCAGCCTATCTGAGCGAGATCATCCGCAAGCACAAGGTCACCACGACGCATTTCGTGCCGTCGATGCTGCACGCGTTCCTGGAAGAGGGCAGCGCTTCCTCCTGTGCCTCCGTGCTGAGGCGGGTGATGTGCGGCGGCGAGGCGCTGCCGGTGTCGCTGGCGGAGCGCTTCCACGAACGACTGCCGGGCGTTGGCCTGTTCAATCAGTACGGACCGACCGAAACCGCGATAACCGTGACCTTCTGGCCCTGCGCGCGGGACGCAACCGGCACCAGCATTCCCATCGGGCGGCCTATCGCCAACACCCGCATGTATGTGCTGGATGCGCATCTCGAGCCAGTGCCGCAAGGCGTGGTCGGCGAGTTGTACATCGGTGGCGTGCAAGTCGGACGTGGCTACCTCAATCGCGATGAGCTGACCGCGGAACGCTTCCTGCGCGATCCCTTCGTCGGCGGCGACGATGCCCGCATGTACCGCACCGGCGACCTCGGCCGCTGGCTGCCGGATGGAAATATCGAGTACATCGGTCGCAACGATTTCCAGGTGAAGATCCGCGGCTTCCGCATCGAGCTGGGCGAGATCGAGGCGCGCTTGCACGAACATCCCGACGTGAGCGCGGCGGTGGTGCTGGCGCGTGGCGGCGATGATGGCGACCTGAGGCTCGTGGCCTACTACGTGCCGCATCATCCAGGCACGGCAATCAGCGTCGAGGCTTTCCACCGTCATCTCGGCCAACATCTGCCGGACCACATGATCCCGGCACTGTATGTGCGGCTCGATGCGTTGCCGGTGACGCCGAACGGGAAGCTCGATCGGCGTGTGTTGCCGGAGCCCGGCAGCGCCCGACCGGATCTGGCCGTCGCCTACGAGCCGCCGGTCAACGCCGGGGAAAGCGAAGCCTGCGCGGGGTTCGCGGCCGTGCTCAAGATCGACCAGGTCGGCCGCCACGACAATTTCTTCGACCTGGGCGGCAATTCGCTGCTGGCGATGCGCCTGCTGGAGCGGTTGCGCAAATCGCTGGTCCAGCAACGTCCGGCCAGCGCGGATGCGATTGCACGGGAGCCGGAGCCGGGGTTGTCGGCCACCGTGTTCTTCGCAAATCCCACGCCCGCGGCGCTGGTCGCCGCGCTGCACGGGAAAAAGAGCGCCGTGCTGGAGGTTTCACGCATGGTCCGTAGTCGCGCCGACAGGGCGGACCCGCAGAACGAACCGATCGCCATCATCGCGATGACCGGCCGCTTTCCCGGCGCCGCCGATATCGATGCATTCTGGCAGAACCTGTGCGAGGGCCGCGACACTATCACCCTGTTCAAGCCCGGCGAGCTGGATCCCTCGATCGGCGCTGCCGAATACGACGATCCGTCGTACGTTGCCGCTCGCGGCATCATCGATGATCTCGACCAGTTCGACGCCGCCTTCTTCGGCATCAGTCCGCGCGAGGCGGAGCTGATGGATCCGCAGCAGCGCATCTTCCTGGAATTGTGCTGGGAATGCCTGGAGCGTGGCGGCTATGCGCCCGATGCCACGCCAGGGCCGGTCGGTGTGTTCGCCGGCATGAACCATTCCACCTATTTCCAGCATCACGTGTCGAAGCGGCCGGACCTGATAGAGAAGCTCGGTGCGTTCCAGGTGCTGGTGAACAACGAGAAGGGATTCATCGCCACGCGCGTGGCGCACAAGCTCAACCTCACGGGGCCGGCGATCACCGTGCATACCGCTTGCTCCACTTCGCTGGTGGCCATCTGCCAGGCGATGGACAGCCTGCGCGCGGGGCGCTGCGACATGGCCCTGGCGGGCGCCGCTTCCGCGACCTGTCCGCCGCGCAGCGGTTATCGCTACCAGGAAGGCGGCATGTTGTCGTCGGACGGCCACACCCGCACTTTCGATGCCGATGCCAGCGGTACGACCTTCAGCGACGGTGCGGCCGTGGTGCTGCTCAAGCGCCTGTCCGACGCCCTGGCCGACGGCGACCAGGTCTTCGCGCTGATCCGCGGCGGGGCCATCAACAACGATGGTGGCCACAAGGCCAGCTTCACCGCGCCCAGCAGCGAAGGACAGGCAGCGGTGATCGCGATGGCGCACGAGAACGCCGGGGTCTCGCCGCGGGATATCTCGTATGTCGAAGCGCACGGCACGGCGACACCACTGGGAGATCCGATCGAGATCGAGGGGTTGACCAAGGCATTCCGGCTCGGCACCGCGGATAACGGTTTCTGCCGCATCGGTTCGGTGAAGAGCAATGTCGGCCACCTGATCATCGCGGCCGGCGCGGCCGGTGTGATCAAGACTGCGATGGCCATGACCGAGCGCCGGATTCCTCCCATGGTGCATTTCAGGAGCGCCAATCCCTCCATCGACTTCGCCAGCACGCCCTTCTTGGTGAACACCAGCCTGAGCAAATGGGAAGCCGCCGACGGAATGCCGTTGCGCGCGGGCGTCAGTGCATTTGGAGTAGGTGGGACCAATGCGCACGTGGTGATGGAGGAAGCGCCTGCGCTGCCTGCCTCCGAACCTGCGATGGGGCCGCAATTGCTGGCGCTGTCGGCGCGTACGCCGGCTGCGCTCGCACAGGCGGCGGTGCGGCTTGCCGATCATCTGCAAGCCAGGCCCGACGCGAACCTGGCGGATGTCGCATGGACGCTGGCTACCGGCCGCAAATCCTTTGCCCATCGCCTGGCGGTGGCGGCCGATGATGTCGCCGATGCGGTGGCCAGATTGAGAAGCGGAGACACCGCTTCTGCCGCTGCCCGCAGCCGTCCGGCGCAGGCCGGCGGCGTGGTATTCATGTTCCCCGGGCAGGGATCGCAATACGCAGGCATGGGGCGCGAGTTGTATGCGGATGAACCTGTGTTCCGGCAGGCATTCGATGAATGCGCGGAAGGTCTGTTCGCGGAACTGCGTTTCGACCTGAGGAATGTCGTCTTCGGCGACGATGCCGAGGCATTGCTGCCTACGTCGGTGATGCAGCCGGCGATCTTCTCGCTGGAATATTCATTGGCGCGTTTGTGGATGAGCTACGGCATCGTGCCCGTTGCCATGGTGGGCCACAGCGTCGGTGAATTCGTGGCCGCGACGTTGTCCGGCGTGTTCACCCTGGGCGATGCGCTGAAACTGGTCGCGCGTCGGGGACGGTTGATGCAGACGCAATCCCCGGGCAGCATGTTGTCCGTACGCATGCCCTTGGCGCCGTTGCTGGAACGCCTGCCGCCGGACCTGTCGCTGGCAGCGGAGAATGCACCCAACGCCTGCGTTGTGTCGGGCCCCGATGATGCGATCGCCCGGTTCCAGGCGCAGCTGGAAGCGGACGACGTGGCCTGCCGTGCGTTGCACACGTCCCACGCGTTCCATTCGGCCATGATGGATCCGGTGGTGGCCGTGTTCCATGCCGAGGTCGATTCGGTGCCGCGTGCGGCCCCCGGCTTGCCCGTGCTCTCGACGGCCACCGGCGAATGGCTGGATGGGGATAGCGCCATGTCCGCCGATTACTGGGCGCGGCACCTGCGTGAACCAGTGCGCTTCTCCACGGCCCTCGGCAAGCTGATCGACGGATCACGATCGGTATTGCTGGAAGTGGGGTCGCGGACCACGCTGGCGGCCCTGGCCAGGCAGCAGCCAGCGCTGCAGCAGCATCAGGTCGCTGCAGTGTCGACTTTGTCGGATTCGCCTGAATCCGAACTCCGGTCGTTCCGGCAGGCGGTCGGCCAACTCTGGTCGCGCGGAGCATCGCTGGATCCGGCCATGTTCGATCGTCGTTCTTCGCGCCACCGCGTGCTGTTGCCCACGTATCCGTTCGAACGCCAGAGTTACTGGCTGGAGGCGGTAGCAGACAATCCCCAGCCCGTCATTTCGCATTCGGCAACTGCGGCGAATCCGGTAGCTGCAAAGCCCGAGCTGCACCTGGTTGCACCGCTCGACGATACGGGCACGGTCGGCAGCGGTCGTCGCAGGCCGCTCCTGGTTTCCCGCATACGGGAGCTGTTCGAGGACGCCACCGGCTTCGCGATGGCCGATCCCGACACCAACTTCATCGAGCTGGGCCTGGACAGCCTGGTGTTGACCCAGGTCGCCTTGCGCTTGCAGAAGACATTCGGGGTCAAGGTCACTTTCCGCCAGCTGATGGGCGAGTGCGCCACCTTGCACCAGCTGGCGGAAAAGCTGGATAGCGAGTTGCCAGCGGAGAGCGCGGTCGTGGCCGCTGCGCCGACGGCATCCCACGCGAATGCCACGCCGCATGAAGCGCCGGTCGCCGCGGCGTCCACGCCGCATGTCCCCACTTCGGGCGATTACGCCCGTCAGGTCGTTGATCAGCAGATGGCGTTGATGCAGAGGCAGCTTGCCTTGCTCGAAGGCAATGCGTCGGGCGATGGAGCCGCAGCAAGTGTCGAACTAAGGAGCCGGGTGATCGAACAGCAGCAGGCGCTGATGGCCCGGCAGCTGTCTTTCCTGGCAGGCGGCGCACCCACGACGGGCACACTGCCGGGATTCGACGGAATCGCGGAAACGGACGCGATCGTCGCCATGGAAGAAACCTTGACGATGGGCAATGCCAAACAGCCGCATGGAGTGATGGATGCGCGATACCCGATAGTGCCAGGGGCGCGGCTGGGACGAGACCCCGAAGGACACCCCGCGTGGTTCGTCGCCAATCCGGAACGGCCCGGGAAGTTCCTGAAGGTGGGTGGATGAGCGCAGTGATGCCATTGGAGCAGGAAGGGCCGACGCGGACGGCCGTCGACTACGACCCTTTCGTTGACGGCGCGCTCGCCAAGGTCGTACCCACTACCGAGCCGCAGCGCGAAATATGGCTCGCCGACCAGTACGGGCCCGAGGCGTCGCTGGCATTCAACCTGTCGGTCTCGTTGCGCTTGCATGGCCGGGTCAATGTGCAGGCGATGGCCGCAGCGGTGCAGGCGTTGGTCGACCGGCATGATGCCTTGCGCGCTAATTTCGGCCCGGACGGCGAAACCCTGTGCGTGCGCGAGAAATGCACTACCGACCTGCCGGTGACCGACCTGACTGGATTGTCCGGCGCGCAGCATGGCGATGCCGTGGACGCGCGCCTGAAGCATTCGGTGGAAACCCCGTTCGCGATCGAGCGCGATGCGCTGTTCCGGGCGGAGCTGCTGAAGCTCGGGGAACAGGAATGGCTGTTGCTCCTGACCGCGCACCACATCATTTGCGATGGCTGGTCGTGGTGGGTCATTGTCCGCGAGCTGGGGGCGCTGTACGGACTGCACGGCGGCGTCACGGACGATAGGCTGGCGGATGCGGAGGACTTTTCGGACTATGCGGTAGCCGAAGCGAATCGACAGGTCGATGCCGAGGCCATGGCCGATGAGGCCTACTGGCTGTCCCGCTTCGCCGATGAAGTGCCGGTGCTGGATCTCCCCACCGACCGTCCGCGACCGGTGCAGCGCAGCTTTGCGTCAAGCCGCGTCGCCCACGCGATCGACGCCGATCTCGCCGCCGCCATACGTCGCATGGGCGCGCGCCGCGGCGTCAGTCTGTTCGCGAGCCTCCTGGCGGGTTTTTCCGGGTTGTTGTCCCGATTGACGGGGCAATCCCGCGTGGTGGTGGGCATTCCCGCCGCGGGCCAGTCGATCGGCGGTCATGCCGATCTCATCGGACATTGCGTGAATACCTTGCCGTTGCGGTTCGACCTGGATGCCGCGCAGCCATTCACACGCGCGCTGGATGAAGCGCAAGCAACGGTGCTGGACGCTTTCGAACACCAGCGCTACACCCTCGGCACCCTGCTCGGGAAGTTGCGGATCAAGCGCGATCCCAGCCGCATGCCGCTGGTCAGCGTGTTGTTCAACGTCGACCCCGCATCGAACAAGGAAGCCGAGACCTTCCCTGGCCTGATGCTGGAACAGAACGACAATCCACGCAGCTTCGACATGTTCGAACTGTTCCTCAATGTCGCCCCGGTCAAGGATGGGCTGAGGATCGAATGCCAATACAACCGCGACCTGTTCGACGAGGCCACGGTGCGGCGCTGGCTCGCGGCCTATGAGGCACTGTTGCGTGCCGCTGTAGATTCGCCCGATGGCAGCTTCGCCAGCTTGTCGCTGCTGGACCGTTACGCACGAGCGGAACTCGAGGCGCTGCAGCCGCCCGCGGTCCATTTCGACCGCGAACGCAGGATGCACGAAATCCTGGAAGCGCAGTGCGACGCTTCTCCCGACCGCATTGCCGTGCAGTGCGGCGAGTCGACGGCGAGTTACGCGCAGCTCGAGGCACGCGCCAACCGTATCGCCCACCTGTTGCGTTCGAAAGGCGTGCACCACGGGTCGCTGGTCGGACTGGCGATGGACCGCGGCATCGACATGCTGGCCGCGTTGCTGGGCATCCTCAAGGCCGGCGCCGGTTATGTACCGCTGGATCCGCAATTCCCCGCGGATCGGCTGGCCTACATGGCGGGCGATGCCGGGCTGGCGGCGTTGGTCACGCAGGCCCGGCATGCGTCCCAGTTCGATCTGCGCGGCAGGCCGGTGCTTGCACTCGACCAGATGGATGATGCACTGGGTGCGCTGCCTGATACCCGCATCGGGCGCGACGCGTTGGCGGCATCGCCGGAGTCGATCGCCTACGTGATCTATACCTCCGGCTCGACCGGACGCCCGAAAGGTGTGCAGGTTCCGCATCGTGCGGTCTCCAATTTCATCGTCGGCATGCAGCACGAACCGGGAATGCATGCCGACGACCGTCTGTTGGCCGTGACCACGCTCTCGTTCGATATCGCGGTGCTCGAATTGATGCTGCCGCTTAGCGTCGGCGCACGCGTGGTCCTGGCCGACCGCGAGAGCGCGGGCGACGCGCATGCCCTGGTCTCCTTGCTGGCGGACCGCCAGTGCAACGTGATGCAGGCGACGCCGGCCACCTGGCGGTTGTTGCTGGATTCGGGCTGGAAGGGCAGCCAGGGTTTCAGGGCGTTATGCGGTGGCGAACCACTGCCGCCCGACCTTGCGGCGCAGCTGTTGCCGTGCTGCGATTCGCTCTGGAACCTGTACGGGCCTACCGAGACGACGGTATGGTCGACTTGCATGCGCGTGCAGTCCCCGCTCGAGGGAGGGACTCCGGACATACATATCGGCGGACCGATCGCGAACACCCGTATCTGGATTCTGGATGAGCAGGGAGAGCCCTGTCCGCGTGGCGTTCCGGGCGAAATCTGCATCGGTGGCGAAGGCGTGACCCTGGGCTACCTGGGCCGTCCCGAGCTCACTGCGGATCGCTTCCATCCCGATCGTTTCGCCCCAGCCCACGCGTCGGAAAGCGGCCTGCCGGCGCCGCTGCTGTATCGCACCGGCGACCGTGGCCGTTGGCGGCCCGACGGCAACCTGGAGCACATGGGACGCCTGGATTTCCAGGTCAAGGTCCGCGGTTTCCGCATCGAACTGGGGGAAATCGAGAACACGCTCGCCAGTCATCCTTCCGTAAGCCGCGTGGTCGCCATGGCACGGGAGGATCGTCCGGGCGACGTGCGCCTGGTCGCGTATGTGGTCGCCAAGCCTGATCAGGTGATCGTCGCTGCCGCACTGGCGGACCATCTACGCGGCCGCTTGCCGGACTACATGATTCCGCAGCACATCGTTGCCCTCGATTCCATTCCGTTGTTGCCGAACGGCAAGATCGATCGCAAATCGTTGCCCCAGCCCGTGCCCGGCCCGGTACAGGCAAAACCGGCTACCTCACGCGCACACGATGCAGTGCGGGACAGCCGGGTCAGCTACCTGATCGGCATCTGGTCCGAAATGCTGGGCACCGAGGCCGGGCCCACGGACAATTTCTTCGACCTTGGCGGGCACTCGATGCTCGCGGTGCAGATGGCCAACCGCGTGGCGCGGGACACCGGAGTGCGGCTCAGGCTGCTCCCCTTGGCGATCCAGACGCTGACGCAGATCGCGGCCGAACTGCCGGCGACCTCGACGGCTACGGACAAGGCTGCGCACGATGGCGGCGATCCGGCGCAGGGCTATCCGCAGCCGTTCTTCTTCGGAACCGCCCCGCGGCGGTTGTTCGGAACCCATCATCCTGCGGCGGGTACGGCAAAGGCATGCGTGCTGTTCTGTCCACCGCTGCTCCATGAACAGATGCGCAGTTACCGGTTCTTCTCGCAGCTGGCGAAGTACCTCGCCGAAAAAGGCATGGATTGCATGAGGTTCGATTATTTCGGTACCGGCGATTCCGATGGCGATGATCACCAGTTCAGTCCCGCGGATGCGGGTGCCGACATAGCGGAGGCCGCCGATGAGGCCAGGAGGCGGGCGGGCGACCTGCCCTTGATCCTGCTGGGGATCCGTGGTTCCGCGCTGTTCGCATCGCAGCAGGCCGCCAGGGTGGGGGCGTCTGCCCTGTGGTTGTGGCAGCCGGTCACGCAGGGGCGCGCCTACACCAGCTACCTGCAGTCGCGCGACCAGGCCGAACGCACTTTATCGGGTCGCTACCACTGGCGGCGCAAGGTGCCGGTAGGTCCACAGGACCTGATGGGGTTCCGCTTGTCGGAGAACTTCCTGCCCGAGCTGGCCGCTCTGGCCGTCGACCCGGCTTCCCTCAGGGTTCCCGTGGCGGTGCTGGCAGCGGCCGGCGACAGCGCGGCCGATACCTTTGCCACTCGGCGTTACCTCTTGTCTGAGCGTTCGGCCGCATGGGCCGATGAAACCAGCCAGGACAGCCTCATGCAGGTGCGCGAAGTCCATCCCGCGCTCGAATCGCTGCTGGCTGACCTACCTCTATGGACGGCCGCATGGAAGAAGTGATCACAGTGGATGGCGGCCGCGGTTTCGGCCTGTTGACCCGCGCATCGGGCACGCCGCGCGGTACGACCATCGTGCTGCTCAACGCGGGCCTGATCCATCGCGTAGGTCCGTTCCGGTTGCATGTCCGATTGGCCCGCGAACTGGCAGAAAGCGGTTTCGACGTCCTGCGTCTCGATCTGCCCGGTATCGGCGACGGCTATCCCGGGTCGCATGCGACCCACGATTCGTTCATCAGCGAGGCGTTCGATGCGGTGCAGGCGGCGACCGGCTCGCGCGACTTCGTGATCGGCGGCATCTGCAGCGCCGCCGACCAGGGATGGCGTTGCGCGGTGTCGGACCAGCGGGTGACCGGCCTGTTGTTGCTGGATGGCATGGCGCACAAGAACGTGTGGTTCCATGTCGCGCAGTTTTCCCGGTTGCTGCGCAAGCCGTTGTCCGCGTGGTTGCGCAGCTTCCGCAAGCTGCTGGGTCCAAAGACAGTGACTGTCTCGGCGATAGACGACTTCCGCGATTGGCCCACGCCGGCCGAGTTCCGTTCCCAATTGGCTGAGTTGCTGGCACGCGGCGTACGGGTGTTCGCGTTCTACACGGGAGGTATTCCGTATTACCTGCTGCATCGCAAGCAGTTCGACACCACCTTCGGTCCACTGCGCAATCACGCCTTCCTGCATGTGGAGTACTGTCCGGAGCTGGACCACACGCTGTTCTCGCCGGTCGATCGTGGCCAGGTGGTGGGCAGGATCAAGGAATGGTGTGGGAACCTCTAGGCGATCCGAGGGATGTCGACCATGAACCTGACGGTGAACCCGGAACCGGTGAAGGCAGAGGCGCTCGCGCGCCCGCGCGTGCGCACACCGCTGTATGCCGATCCGCGCGATGGCAAGCGCGTGCTCAAGGTGGTGCTGGTCACGACAGCGCAGGTATCGGCGTGGATCGACAACTTGTTCGAATTGGCTGCCGACAACCAGTGGTTGGAAATCGTCGCGATACCCGTTGCCGGGCCGCCGCCAAGCCAGGCACTCCAGATCCCGTTCGATCTGCGCCTGTTCATGGCTCTGGAACGCATGCTGGTGAATCCCATCGTCTCGCTGATACGCAGGGGCACACCCAGTCCGCTCTCCAGGGTGCCACTCGCATCGCACCCAGGAGTTCGCGTCGAGCCGGAATTGCAGGAGGGCGAGGGCAGCCAGGAAGTCCGCGCGCGGCTGGCGCGCTTGAAGCCCGACCTGGTATTGCTCGCAGGGTTCGAGAACTGGTCGGTAGCCTTGGCCGATGCCGCTCCGTGGGGCTGCTGGGTCCTGGATGGCAGTTTGGTGGATGCCAAGCATGCCGGCATGCCGTTGCTGGCACCCATATTGAACCGTGAGGACGCCACGCCGGTAAGCCTCGAGCTGGGCCTTGCCTCGGATCCCGCTGCGACCTTGCTTCTGGCCACTGCTTGGGCGGGTACCCGCGCGATTTCATTCAGCCAGCATCGCGACCTTGCTTTCGTGAAGCTGCCCGCGATGGTGATGCGCGTGCTGCGGAACATCGCGGACGGCGCGCTAGCGGCACCACGACAACAGGCAGCAGTGCTGCGCCTTGCGCCACCCCGCGATCCTTATCGTGCAGGCACCGGCCTGGATGCCTTCTGGACCACGTTGAGCTATGCCTTGCGGTGGGTGCCGCGTTGGCGCCGCAACGGCAAGCCGTGGTTCGTGCTGTTCCGGGATGCCGCAACACCCCTCGATCCGGCTTCCCCGCAAGTCGGGCCGAACTCCGTGCTCGTGGCAGCACGCGGCGATTACTGGGCGGATCCTTTCGTAGTCGAACACGGACAACGCCAGCTGGTGTTCGTGGAGGAATTCATCGGCAGCAGACGCCTGGGCATCATCGTCTGCCTGGAACGGTTGCCCGGTGGCAACGCACGGCGCCTGGGTGTGGTGCTCGATGAAGATTCGCACATGTCCTATCCGCAGGTCTTCCAATGGGAAGGCAGCTGGTACATGACCGTCGAGAACAGCGCGGCGCGCCGGGTCAGCCTGTACCGGGCCACCGATTTCCCGTTGGAATGGGAACGCGCGGTGGATCTCATCACCGATCGCGTCTGCGTTGATGCGACCCTGCACCATCACCAGGGGCTCTGGTACCTGTTCGGCAACGTCTCCGAATGCGGCGGCAATGCTTCCGACGAATTGTTCCTGTTCTTGTCGGAACGGCTCGAGGGACCCTATCGGCCGCATCCTGGCAATCCCATCGTCAGCGATGTGCGCCGCTCGCGCCCCGCAGGCCAGATATTCCTCAATAACGGGCAGATGATCCGTCCCGCCCAATGCTGCGTACCGGTGTACGGGGCCGCGACCGTGTTCAACCAGATTACTGCGTTGAGTCCCACCCACTACAGCGAACGGCCGATCAGCCGTCTAGATCCCGGCTGGGCGCCATCGCTGGACGGATGCCATACGTACAACAAAGCCCTGACCCTTGAAGTGCTGGACGCTCATGGCGAGCCGCCGGGAAATGGAGTGAGGATCAAGGTCCAGGATCGCGGATGAAGAAAGCGCGGACACAAAAAAAGCAGGCCAGCTTTACGCCGGCCTGCCTATTGTTTCGAGCGATGAAACCGCTACGCGGAAGTTACTCGGGTTTGTTTTCGTCCAGTGCTTCCTCTTCCGTGAACACGCTTCGCAGCCATGCCACGCTGGGCAGCGACCAGATGGCAGCGGAGATGCCGACCTTGGTCCCGCTCGCCTGCTGCACCGCAGAAACCGCATTGCGGACGAAGCGCATGCCGGGTGAGGTCCACGTCGCGGGTGTCGTCGTCGCCGTGGACGGGGCAGTGTCAATGACGGTGGAAGAAGCGGTCTGCACGACCGGCATGCTTGCCGACGTCAGCACCATTCCACTGGCGCTGCCCGTCTGGGGAGTCAGATTGCCCCCGGTGACCCGCGCAGTGGTAGTGGTGGTGCCGCCCGGAAGCGCCGCCTTCGGCAACCTGACGATGTAGGAGTCGACATCCTCGTAGCTGGAGCTGCCCCAGTTGCTGTTGAAAATGACGCGGGTCATGTCGCTGTTGGTCGAGGCATGCGTTTCGGACCAGTAGCTGTCGCCGGTGCCGCTGGTGGTACGACGGTTGTAGGCGATCGGGTAGATGCGCGGGTTGGCGGTCATCTCCATGGCGAAGACCTTGTTCGCATACCACGGCACGCTGCCGTCGCGGGAATTCCGTGTTGCGTAGGTGCTGACCAGCACCCAGCCCGGCCGACCGTACGCCTTGCCCGAGATATGCATGGGCGAGGAGGAGCCGTTGTTGTACAGCTGGAACAGGACCGTGCGCGGGCAGTACGGAGCCGAAGTGACAGTGGCACTGACGGCCGGACAGGCATCCAGGTCGGCCATGAAGACGTCGCCCTTTGAACTGGCGTAGTCGATGCCGACATAGTAGTCATGTCCGTTTGCGCCGATCGCCAGGTCGGAGTGTCCGCTGGTTGCAAACAGCTTCTTCTTGGTCTTGAAGTCGGGCGAGTAAGCCCAGGTGCCGGTGCCGGAGGCGGTGTCGGCGAGGACGATCCAGCGACCTGACGGAGACATGCTCGTATGGTCAGCCTGGACCGAGCTCTTCATACTGCCAACCAGCTTGTTCAGCTGCAGGTCCCATACGAAGTAGCCCAGCCTCTGGCCGCTGCTGTTCTCGAGCTGGAGGCCCCAATAGCGGGCGTCCTTCGAAGGCGCACCTTCCCAGCGGGTCCATGCACGGGTGGCGGTGGAGGCCCACGTAGGCAAGCTGCTGGTGAAATCTGAGACCACTTGGTAGCTGTTGGTGCGTACGTCCAGCTTCATCAGCTTCTTGCCGCCCTTGGCGGAAAGGTAGTAGATGAAGTTGGGGTCGGTCGGGTGCCACACCACTTCCGAGTCGCCACCGACGTTGTACTGCACCGGGGTCGAGGGATTGGCCACGAGCGGCGACAGCTTGCGCAGATGCTTCAGCGATGCGGCATCGTACAGATGCCAGCCATCCGTGCTGAACGTAATGTAATAGGTGTTATTGACATTGAATGCTTGGCGACGGGAATAGTAGTTGCGCGAGAACTTGGTGACGCCTTCAGCCTTATAGTCGGTGGCGCGGACCAGGCAGGTGCCGAAGCTGGGTTCCTTGACTCGCACGCCCTTGGCGGGGCGGGAGAGGGAAGGCATCGTGGTGGCCAGTTTTCCCTGTGTCAGGGTGTAGCCCGAACTATAGAAGGTGTCGCAGACGCTTTGCGCATTGGCCGAAGCTGCGGAGAACAATCCGAGCGCGCCGAAAAGTAGGGGGGTTATGAAATTCTTGAACAAAATATTTGCACCCGTAAAGAAAGAGCGGCATCCGGCCGCGAAATAGATAAAAGTGGGGACTCCCCTGTCCGGATTGCAGTCTATATATCGTTCTAGGATTAACTGCTGATTGGTTCACGGAATTCAAAAGCCGTGCCCATTTTATTAATACCGAGTTCATCGCAATATTCAGAAAAGTGGCTGAAATGACGGGTAAATCACGTTTTCTATAATGAGCCTCTATTTTTAGGTGATTAAATTCAGCGTGATGAAGAAGGCGTCTCTGGGTAATGAAGAGGCCGTGCCGGAATAGTGAAGGCTGCGTCAACCGCTAAAGTTTGCATTACGTGAAAATTTCGCATCCATCGGGCATGTCGTTCAGGCGTAATGCAGAAATTGGTTTTTGATATGTGACGTAGTTCACAAAGTTGAGGGCGGATGGGTGGCGGGCAAAACACCTACGCACTACATAAAGCTGTTGGGAAAACCTGCTCTCCGGCTATGTGGAACCCGACAGTACTTCGCCGATTTCCGGCACTTGCAGGATCCCCGTGTAAAAGTGGTCAAGGTTGAGAGAGTGGGTGGGTGTCGTAGCGGGTTTGGGAGGTCATCCGCCGTGAGGCGGGTGGTGTCAGCCGGCAATGATGTTCGCCGAGGTGGGATGGAACGCAATCGGGGACAGGGGATTGGATAACCACGTTGACGCACTGCAAGCCGATGCTGCCGGTCCGCATCCGGGGGAACGGTTCCCGCTAACCGACGCCCAATCCGAAAAATGGCTGGGCAGCCGCTACAACGCACAGGCCGCGCTTGCTTTCGGCGAGTCCTGCGAGTTGTGCTTCGACGGCCCGTTGGACCACGACGCACTGATGCGGGCTTTCGCCAGCGTCATCGGCCGCCATGAGGCGTTGGCGATGCACTTCGAAGGCGACGGTAGTGGCCAGGTCTACCAGCCGCCGAGCCAGGTCGCTGTCGAAGAGGTGGACTTCAGCGGGGAGGGCGATCCCGATGCAGCCTATGCGCGGCATATCCTTGAGCAAGCCGCCATACCGTTCGATCCGGCCCGTCCGCCCCTGGTGCGGGTGCAATTGTGCCGGCTGTCGCCGCTGCGGACCCGGCTGCTGCTTTTCAGCCACCACCTGGTGGTCGATGGCTGGTCATTGCATCTCGTGCTGCGGGAACTGGTCGCCTTGTACAACGCCCGCAATGGCGGTGTTCCCGTGCGGCTGCCTGCGGCGGATTCGTGGAGCGGTTACGTTCGTGCGGAGCGCGCACGCCGCGAGGGTCCCCAGGGCCAGCGGTCCCTGCAGTACTGGCTGGAGCAATTCAGGGATATCCCCGAGCCGCTGCGCCTCCCCACCGACCATCCGCGCAGCTCGCAGCTGAGCTTCTCCGCGGCGAACCTGTGCCTGGATGTCCCGGCATCGTTGTGGAACGACCTGCGCGCTGCGGCGCGTACGCAGAAAGTCACGCGTTTCAGTTTGTTGCTCACGGGTTATTTCCTGCTGCTGTATCGCTTGACCGGGCAGACCGACCTGGTCGGCGGCATTCCCTTCGCCGGGGCGGCACAGGGCAGTGGCGCCCGGGTGGTGGGCGACACCGACAACACCATGCCGCTCAGGGTCCGGATCGATCCCGACGAATCCGTCCAGGCGCTGGCCAAGCGCGTGCAGGCGGCCCTGAAGGAAGCGGCGGACCACCAGGACATTTCGCTGGGGCGGATCGTGGATGCGTTGCAACTTCCACGCGAGCCGGGCCGGTTGATGCTGGTGGAGTCCATCGTCAGCCTGGCGCCAGCCATGGATCGCCTGGAATTCGATGGCGTCGAATGCAGGTTGAACGTCATGCCGCGTCTGGCGTCGGCATGGGAGCTCTCGTTCCGCTGGTGGCAGAAACCCGGGCAGGCCACGCTCGAGGTCCAGTACCACCGCGACCTTTACGATGAGGCCACGGTCGCCGCGTGGGCAGACGTTTACGTGGATATCCTCGGCAAGCTGTCGCAGGACGCCACCGCCAGTGCCGCCGGGCTGGAACTACGCTCCGATGCCTCCCAGCCGTTGTCATTCGCACTGGTCAACGACGAGGGACACGGACAAGGCGCGTCCGCCTCGCTGTCCGGACTCCTGGATGCGTCGTTCGTGGAATTCGCCGGCCGGTGCGCGGCGCAATGCGGCGACCAGGAAATGGACTATGCCGAGATGGATCGCGCGAGTCGCGCCGTGGCCGTCGGCTTGCGCAAGCAGGGCATAGGGCGCGGCCAACTGGTGGGCATATGCATGCCGCGGTCCCTGGACATGTTGGTTTCCGTGCTGGCGGTGATGCGGGCCGGGGCGGCGTACGTGCCGCTGGATCCGGCGTTTCCCGAGGAACGGTTGCAGTACATGGTGGAACATGCGCGCATCTCGCATGTGATCGCGTCCACGCCCGCCCTCGTCCCCGACGGCGTGGCCAGGGACCGCACCTTGCTGCTCATGGACAGCTTGAAAAGTGCGCAGGACGCAGACGAAGAATTGCCCGCAGTGACAGCGCAGGATCTAGCCTACGTGCTGTATACCTCCGGCTCGACCGGCGAGCCGAAAGGCGTTTGCATCCTGCACGGCAACCTGGTGAATTTCCTGTTGTCGATGCGGGAGAGCCCGGGTTTCGGTCCGGACGACTCCATCTGCAGCGCGACCACGCTCTCGTTCGACATCGCCGCATTGGAGCTGTACCTGCCGTTGTTGTGCGGTGGACGCGTGGTCATCGCCGACGACAACGAGCATCGCGATCCCGAAGCCCTGTGCCGGCTGATCGAGAAGCGCGCTTGCACCGTGCTGCAGACCACGCCGTCGCTCATCGCCTTGCTGCAGGAAGTGGGACGCATGGAAGTGCTGCGCCCCTTGCGCCTGTTCGTGGGCGGCGAAGCCATGCCGGTTGCGCTGGCCAATGCGCTGCTGCCGCGGTGCAGGGAGCTCTGGAACATGTACGGACCCACCGAAACCACGGTGTGGTCCAGCATCGAACGCCTGCAACCGGGCCTGGCCAACGTGCCGTTGGGCAAGCCGATCGACAAGACGCGCCTCTATCTGCTGGATGCGCGGCGGCAGCCCGCGTTGCCCGGTGCGCTGGGTGAGATATGGATAGGTGGCGCAGGCGTGGCGATGGGATACCTCCATCGCGCTGACCTGACCGCCGAACGCTTCATGGAAGACCCGTTCGCCGGCGATGGTTCGCGGATGTACCGGACCGGCGACATCGGACGCATCCGCGACGGCCGGCTGTTCTTCAACGGGCGGGTGGACGACCAGATCAAGTTGCGGGGTTACCGGATCGAGCCCGGCGATATCGAGGCTGTCGCCGCACAGGAGCCGGGAGTGAACGAGTGCGCGGTCATCGCGCGCCCGCTGGACGGCGGCGACCTGGTACTGGTGCTGTACGCCGGCAGCGAGCTGGATCCTGCGGCGCTTTCGGCGCGCCTGCGCCAGCGATTCGTGAAGTCCCTGCCAGCCTACATGCGCCCGCAGCATGTGGTGGTGCTGCGGGCGTTGCCGAAGACTCCCAACGGCAAGATCGACCGCCGTGCGTTGCCGGCGCCGGATCCCGCGGATGCGCCGATAACCAGTGGTTTCATTGCACCGGAAGACGACCTGGAGCGTGCGTTGTGCGCGCAGTGGCAAAGGCTCCTGCAACGCGAGCGGGTCGGCGTCACGGACGATTTTTTCGACATGGGTGGTTACTCGTTGCTGGCCGTGCGGATGTTCACCGAACTGCATGATCGCCATGGCATCGATATTCCGTTGGCGACGCTGATCGAGCATCCGACGGTGGCTGGCCTGGCAGGGGTGCTGCGCTCGGCCGGGGTGAACGCATCCGTGAAAACATGGAGACCGCTGGTGACGCTGCAGCAGGGACGGGGTGGCGAGCCCTTGTTCCTGTTCCATGCCGTGGGCGGCAACGTCATGAACTACCAGCCGTTGCTGGCTGCGCTGGCCGCGGACCAGCCCGTCTACGGATTGCAATCGATCGGGCTGGATGGCGCTGCCAAGCTGCTGACTTCAATAGGCGACATGGCCGATGCGTATCTCGCGGAGATTCGCAGTGTGCAGCCTCGCGGACCCTACTTCCTCGCCGGCGGCTCAATGGGTGGAATTATCGCGCTGGAAGTGGCCAGGAAGCTGAAGGCAGAGGGCGAGACCATCGCGCTGCTGGCCATGTTCGATACCTACGGGCCGGGCGGTGGCGCGGCATTGAAGCTGACCTGGCTGGACCTGGACCGTTGGCGCCTGCTGTATTCGCGGATCACGCCGGAGTTAATCGCCCGGTTGCGACGGCGTGCGCGCCTGAGGCTGTTGCAGGTGCCTTTGGAGCGGCTGCGCCGCTGGGTCGCCGGCAATCCGGATGTGCTTGTCGTGCCGCAGGAGATCCGCATCTACCGGGTCGAAAGGGCCAACATGCAGGCCTTGGGCCAATACCGCCCCAGCCACTTCGATGGCCGCATCGTGTTGTTCAGGACCCGGCTGCAGGGCGCGGCGGAAGACCCGAGCATGGGCTGGCATACGTGGGCCCGGGAAGGCATGGACATCATCGAGCTGCCCGGCCGC
The DNA here is from genome assembly GCA_036677285.1 of Pseudoxanthomonas sp. Classification (GTDB taxonomy): domain Bacteria; phylum Pseudomonadota; class Gammaproteobacteria; order Xanthomonadales; family Xanthomonadaceae; genus Pseudoxanthomonas_A. The sequence goes on along the minus strand of JAKFDG010000479.1, from coordinate 2,843 downwards.
CACGACAATTTCATCGCCCAGCCCGAACTGGCCGTTCGCCTGCGCGAACTCATCGACGCACGCAAGGATTCATCGAGTGAATAACACGCCCCGGCGCGGTCAAGCCGTCGATCTCTTTCATGCAACTGCCTGCCCGGAATGCGTCGCAAACCCCTTCGCCGTGGCGCATCGTCCGGACGGCGAGGCATGAGCGTCCCGGTGGAACCCGATGGCGATGGACTGGCGCAGACGCTAGGAAGACCGGCTTCCAGGGCAGGGGTGGGAACTCACTTTCTGCGATATGGCAGCGCCAATGTCCTGGTCATGCTGGCCGGCTTCATCTCGTTCCCGGTGCTGACGCGCCTGCTCGACAACACCCAGTACGGCATCCTTGGCTATTACGAAACGTGGGTGGTCATCGCCATATCGCTGGCCAAGCTTGGTGCCCAGCACGCGATCCTGCGCTTCTATCCGCATGACGACGGCCATGCGGGCAATGCGCGCTTCTCGACCAATCTGTTCCTGTTGCCGATGCTGGTGTCGACCGGCTTGTGGGCGATCGCCATCGCGGTCCTGGCGGGGCTGAGCGGATTCGGCGGCATGTCGTTCTCGCCGATGTTGTGGTGCGCCGCGCTGGCGATCCCGTTGACGGTGTTCGCCAACATGGTGCAGATGGTCCTGCGCGCCGGCGAACGCTCCGACCTGCTGTCCGTCATGAGCGTGGTCTGGCGCTGGCTGGAACTGGTGGCGATGGTCGCGGCCGTCGCCTTGCTGGAGCGGTCGGCGCTGGCGGCCTATGGCGGCAAGCTACTTGCCGCGGTGTTGGTGATTGCTTTCTACGTGAACTGGGTGCGCAGGAACCTGGTGTTCTCCCGCGCGCATGTCGATTTCAAGGAATTCCGCGCGGCGCTGGCATACGGGATGCCGCTGGCGGTGAACGAGATCGCGGTCATGGTGCTGGTGTTGATCGATCGGGTGATGCTGAAAAGCATGATGGACGATTACGCGGTGGTCGGCATCTACACCATCGGATACGCGCTGGCCATCCAGGTCAGCGTGCTGATGCATGCGCCGCTGTCGGCGTCGTTCATTCCGGTGGCCAACCGCACGTACAAGTCCGAGGGTGCGGACGCGGTCAGGGCCGTGAAGCGCGGCGTGCTGCTGCCGGTCACCTACCTGGCCGTAGGCGTGGCGGTGGCCATATGGAGCGTGGGCAGCGACGTGATCCCCGCCATTAGCGGCCCCGACAAGGCCGCATCCGGGCCGGTGTTCGCCTGGATCGGCACGATGTACGCGCTTTATCCGATCCTGGATATCAGCGGCTATGGTTTGCTGCTGCACAAGCGGTCGATGACCCTGCTGACGCTGACGATTTCCGCGGCGACGTTGAACATCCTCCTGAACCTGTTCCTGATTCCCGCCTACGGGATGATGGGCGCCGTCTATGCTACTGGTGTTTGTTATGCATTCCTGGGCGCCGCCATCTGCCTGTTGTGCCCGCGTGAGCTGAGGCAATTTCCGTCGGCCACGACCTTGGTCATCGCGTTCGGCGCCGCGGCCCTGTTCCTGGTCGTGCTGGGTGCGGTCGACCTGTCGCGACTGGACTCGCGCTGGCTGCGCCTGTTCGCGGCCGGTGGTCTTTGGGTCGCGTGCTTCGTGATTCCGGTGCTGGTCATGGACCGTTCGCTGCGCCAATTGCTGCTTGACCGGCGCAAGCACAGGAAGGGAAAGGCGACGCCTCCCGCCGGACCTGCCTGATGTGGATCCTGTCGCCGCTCAGCTGGTTGCTGGTCGCGTGCTGCCTGGCATGCGCAGGAGCGCTGTGGAACCGACGCAGGCGGCTGCTGGTGGGCGGCGCCTTGTTGCTGGGCTGCATTGCGGTCGGGGCGATGACGCCATTGTTCGCCAATGCGCTGGTCGGCTGGCTCGAATCGGAGCAGGCGATGCCGCAGGCATGCCGCATTTCACCGCCGCGTACCGCTGTGGTACTGGCCGCCGGCGTCGATCGGAGGGTGCGCTCGGACGACGATTATTCCGCGTTGACACTGGCGAGCCGGCGGCGGGTCGAACGTGCCGCGGAGTGGTGGCATGAACGGCCGGGCAGGACGCTGGTGATGTCAGGCGGTCCGTCCCGTCGCGGCATTCCGAAAAGTCACCTGATGGCGGCTTATGCCAGGCGGCTCGGCGTGGACACCGATGCCGTCAGCACCGAGGACACATCGGAGACCACCTGGGAGAATGCACAGCACCTGGCCAGGATGCAGCCCGCGCTCCCCGGCCGGTTGGCGCTGATCACGACCGCGATGCACCTGCCCCGCGCCATCTATTCGATGGAGCAAGCGGGGTTCGAGGTGTGCGGGATCGGCACCGACTCGCGTCTGGTTCCCTTCGAATTGCCCGGCTATGTGATCCCCCAGACCAGCGCCCTGGCCAAGACGGAAGAGGGGCTGCACGAGGTCGTCGGCCTCCTCTACTACCACTGGGTACAGGTGCGCGCAAAGCCGGCGACTGCCAGGCCGCCTCGGGCCGTGGTTGGCGTTCTTATGGAAGGGGTACACATGAACGGGGTAAACATGAATGAGCGAACCCGTGATCGATAAAGACAATGGTGGATCATGGTCGGGCGGAGCCGGTCGTTCCGCTGCCTACCGCCCCGATATCGATGGCCTGCGTGCGGTGGCGGTGCTGGCTGTGGTGTTCTACCACTATGGCATCGGCTCGCTGCCTGGTGGCTTTGTCGGGGTCGACATCTTCTTCGTGATTTCCGGATTCCTGATCACCGGGATAGTGCAGAAGGAGATCGTGCAGGACAGATTCACCTTCGCGGGTTTCTACCAGCGTCGGATCCGCAGGATATTCCCCGC
>JAKFDG010000478.1:0-2010 GCA_036677285.1 Pseudoxanthomonas sp. | reverse complement strand
GGCTATGAAGGGGTTATGAGCAGAGGCTTGTTTTGCTATTGAATAAACAGCTGACCGTCAGGTTTTGACATGGACCAGAGGCCATTCTGATGCATTTGACCGGGCGCCTTCAAGCTGCCTGGAGGGGCAGCAGGCGCACCACGACCAGTGCCGCATCCAGGCTTTGCGGCGCGACGTGCCAGCCGTGCGTCATGCCGTCCCACCACACACCCGTGCCGGTTTCGCACGTCAAGGACTCGGCCCCAGCCTGCAAGTGCCACGGCCCGCGCAGTGCCAGCAGCAGGCCGCCCCCGGCCGGGGCAAGGTCGCCGGCCGCGTGCAGCACCTGCACCTCGGCCCGCAGCTTGCCGCGCCGGGTCATGACGTTGAAATCGGTGGAGGGGCCGCCCAGCAGGTCGCAGTCCAGCGCCACATCGCCGGCAAAGGCAAAGGGCCGTAGCGGCGTGTCCAGCCGGTGGTCCACGCCCGCCGTGTCAGAGTGCAGGCGCACCCCTGCGCCCTCCAGCAGCATGATCACGCGGTCTACGTCGGGAAAGGCCGAGAACGGACCGGCCGCGGCGATGGTGGCGATGCTGACGCGCCAGTCGAAGCCGTCCATGCCCGCGCCGGGCGGCCGGCAGACGATTTCGCGCGTGGTGCCGCCGCCGTTCTTCCACGGCATGGGCGTCAGGTCGTCGATGGCGAAGCGCTGCAGCACGGTCATGGGCTTATTTCACCATTGGCAGGTGCAGTCCCTGCTTTTTCGCGGTGGCAATGGCGATCTCGTAACCCGCGTCGGCATGGCGCATCACGCCCGAGCCGCAGTCGTTGACCAGCACGCGCGCCAGCCGCTCGGCGGCAGCGTCGGTGCCATCGGCCACGATGACCATGCCCGCGTGCTGCGAGTAACCCATGCCCACGCCGCCGCCGTGGTGCAGGCTGACCCAGGTGGCGCCACCCGAGGCATTGAGCAGCGCGTTGAGCAGCGGCCAGTCGGACACGGCATCGGTGCCGTCCTTCATGGCCTCGGTCTCGCGGTTCGGGCTGGCCACCGAGCCGGTGTCCAGGTGGTCGCGGCCGATCACGATCGGAGCCTTGAGCTCGCCGTTCTTCACCATCTCGTTGAAGGCCAGGCCCGCAATGTGGCGTTCGCCCAGGCCCAGCCAGCAGATGCGCGCGGGCAAGCCCTGGAAGGCGATGCGCTCGCGCGCCATGTCGAGCCAGCGGTGCGTGTGCTTGTTCTCCGGGAACAGCTCCTTGATCTTGGCGTCGGTCTTGTAGATGTCTTCCGGGTCGCCGGAGAGCGCGACCCAGCGGAACGGGCCCTTGCCTTCGCAGAACAGCGGGCGGATGTAGGCGGGCACGAAGCCGGGGAAATCAAAGGCGTTTTCCACGCCCTGGTCGAAGGCCACCTGGCGAATGTTGTTGCCGTAGTCCACGGTTGGGATGCCCATGGACTGGAAGTCCAGCATGGCCTGCACATGCGCGGCGCAGCTTTGGGCGGCTTCGTCCGTCAGGCGCTTGTGCTGCGCCGGATCCTGTTGCGCGGCCTTCCACTGCGCCACGCTCCAGCCGCGAGGCAGGTAGCCGTTGATCAGGTCGTGGGCCGAGGTCTGGTCAGTGACCAGGTCAGGCTTGATGGCACCGGTTTTGGCGCGTTTCACCAGCTCGGGCAGGATGTCGGCGGCATTGCCCAGCAGCGCGATCGACACGGCCTCATTGCGCTCAGTGTGGTGCTTGATCAGCGCCAGCGCATCGTCGATGTCCTTGGCCTGCTTGTCCACGTAGCGGGTGCGCAGGCGAAAGTCGATGCTGCTCTGCTGGCACTCGATGTTGAGCGATACCGCGCCGGCGAGCGTGGCGGCCAGCGGCTGCGCGCCGCCCATGCCGCCCAGGCCGGCGGTCAGTATCCATTTGCCGGCCAGGCTATTGTTGTAATGCTGGCGGCCGGCCTCGACGAAGGTCTCGAAGGTGCCCTGCACGATGCCCTGGCTGCCGATGTAGATCCAGCTGCCGGCCGTCATCTGGCCA
>JAKFDG010000477.1:0-2767 GCA_036677285.1 Pseudoxanthomonas sp. | reverse complement strand
TGCGCGACAGTTCGATCGCCAGCGCCACCTTGTCGGCATCGCTGGGATAAGCCGCTGCGACATCCACTGTCTCGTGCACCCAGGCGGGGAGGGTGAGATGAACCTGGGCGTACAGCATCACTGCACTTGCGGCGCGCTGGCGTCGGTGGCTTCGCACTGGCCGCTGACGCATTGGCAGCTGGAGATCTCGCGGAAGCCGCAGATCCCCGACATGCCCTTGGCCTCGCACTCCGCTTTCACCGCGGCCGGGTCGGTGGGGCTGTCCTTGTTCACGCAGGCCGGCATCGTGCCGCAACAGTTGCCGACATCCTTGACCGCGCAATCGGCACTGGTCTTGCAACTGGAATCGACAGCGACCGGTTGCGGCTTGACTCGCGGCGGCGTCGGCGTGGACATAGGCGGCGGAGGCGGCGCACTGGGTGGCGCGGGCGGAGGTGGAGGCGTTGCACCTGCCAGATCGCCGGTTGCCGGCGTAGTGGTCGGCGGGGCACAGGCCGTCAGCCCGCAGATCAGGACAAGAAAGATGAGGGTCGGGACGATCCGGGACATGGCTGTAACTCCCTGGGGTTTTGTGGTCGCGAGGGTAGCGAGGAATACAGTTGCGAGACGTGAAAGATTTTCCGTCACGCCCGCACTAACAAACCGTATCAGGCCTTAGCTGCCCAGGTATCCCGCAAGGTCACGCTGCGATTGAATACCGGCGCATCGCTGCGATGATCGTGGCGATCGGCGACGAAATAACCGGTGCGTTCGAACTGGAAGGCCTGCTCCGCCGCCGCAGCGGCCGCCGCCGGCTCCACATAGCCGTGCACGGACTTGCGCGAATCCGGGTTGAGGTATTCCTGGTAGGTCTTGCCTTCGGATTCATCATCAGGATCCGGCACCGAGAACAAACGGTCGTACAAACGGATCTCGGCCGGCACCGCGTGCTTCGCGCTGACCCAGTGGATGGTGCCCTTGATCTTGCGCTCGGCGCCGGCCATGCCCGGACGCGATTCCGGATCCAGCCAGCCGCGCAGTTCGACCACTTCGCCAGCGCCGTTCTTCACCACTTCATCGCAACGCACGATGCCGGCGCCGCGCAGGCGCACTTCGCCGCCCGGGATCAGCCGCTTGAAGCCCTTCGGCGGTACTTCGGCGAAATCCTCGCGCTCGATCCACAGTTCGCGCGAGAACGGGATCGCGCGCTTGCCGAAACTTTCGTCCTTGGGGTGGTTGGAGAACGCCAGCGTCTCGTCGTGGTCTTCCGGCAGGTTCGCCAGCACCAGCTTGAGCGGTTCGATCACCGCCATGCGTCGCGGCGCGGCGGCGTCCAGGTCGTCGCGCAGGCAGCCTTCCAGCACGCTGAAGTCGATCAGCGAATTCTGCTTGCTGATGCCGACGCGGTCGATCAGAAGGCGCAACGCCGCTGGCGTGTAACCACGGCGACGAAGGCCCTGCAGCGTGGGCATGCGCGGGTCGTCCCAGCCGTCGACCAGCTTGTCGCCGACCAGCGTGGTCAGCTTGCGCTTGCTCATCACCGTGTAGTTGATGTTGAGGCGCGAGAATTCGATCTGGCGCGGCTTGGCGGCCTGGTTGGGCAGGCCGCGGTCCAGCAGCGGCTGCAGCAGTTCGGGATGGCCGCCCAGGTCGACCTTGTCCACGCACCAGTCGTACAGCGGGCGGTGGTCTTCGAACTCCAGCGTGCACAGCGAATGGGTGATGCCTTCGACCGCATCGCCCAGGGCGTGGGCGAAGTCGTACATCGGATAGATCGGCCAGGCGTTGCCGGTGTTCTGGTGCTCGACGTGCTTGATCCGGTACAGCGCCGGGTCACGCAGGTTCATGTTGCCGCTGGACATGTCGATCTTCGCGCGCAAGGTGCGGGCGCCATCGGGGAATTCGCCCGCGCGCATGCGCCTGAACAGGTCGAGGTTCTCTTCGATCGATCGCGTGCGGAACGGAGACTCGCGGCCGGGCGCGGTCAGGGTGCCGCGGTATTCGCGCATGGCCGGCGCGTCCAGGTCGTCCACGTAGGCCAGGCCGTCGCGAATGAGTTTTTCCGCAGCCAGGTAGTACACGTCGAAATAATCGGAGGCATGACGCAGTTCGGCCCAGTCGAAGCCCAGCCAGCGCACGTCGTCCTGGATCGCGGCGACGAACTCCGGGTCTTCCTTGGCCGGGTTGGTGTCGTCGAAGCGCAGGTTGCAGATCCCGCTGAACTCGCCGGCGATGCCGAAGTTCAGGCAGATCGCCTTGGCGTGGCCGATGTGCAGGTAGCCATTGGGCTCCGGCGGGAAACGGGTATGGATGGCCGTGTGCTTGCCGCTGGCCAGGTCCTCGCGGACGATCTGGCGGATGAAATCGTGCTTCTCCCCCGACGCGGCCGGACCGGTGTGCGAGTCGTGGGGGGCGGGGGCGGGAGGAGCAGCGGACATGCGGGGAAGCCTGGCAATGGGCGCACAGTTTAGCCGACCCGCCAAGGGCTATCCTGCACGCAGTTCCCCCGGAGCAATGGCATGGCTTACCCGATTCTCGTCATCGGCAACAAGAACTACTCTTCGTGGTCGCTCCGCCCGTGGCTGTTGCTGCGCCATTTCGGGGTGGAATTCGAGGAACGGCGCCTGTTGCTGGATACGCCGGAATTCCAGCGCGATATCGGCCGCTGGTCGCCCACCGCGCGCGTACCGGTGCTGACGGACGGCGGGCTGACGGTCTGGGATTCGCTGGCGATCTGCGAATACGCCAACGAACGCTGGCTGGATGGCGCTGGCTGGCCGCAGGATCG
>JAKFDG010000476.1:0-5000 GCA_036677285.1 Pseudoxanthomonas sp. | reverse complement strand
GCCCAAGATCAAGACCCATCGGGCGGCGGCCAAGCGTTTCCGGAAGACCGCTTCCGGCAAATACAAGGCTGGCCACGCCAACAAGAGCCACATCCTCACCAAGAAGTCGACCAAGCGTAAGCGTGGCCTTCGTGCAACGAACATCATTCGTGCCGAAGACTCCAAGCGCCTGGATCGTATGCTTCCGTATCTCTGAGGACTGAACAATGGCACGAGTCAAACGTGGTGTAACGGCGCGCCGCCGTCACAAGAAAATCCTGAAGCTCGCAAAGGGCTATTACAACGCCCGCCGCAAGGTCTTCCGCGTCGCCAACCAGGCCGTCATCAAGGCCGGTCAGTACGCCTACATCGGCCGCAAGCAGAAGAAGCGCAATTTCCGTTCGCTGTGGATCACCCGCATCAACGCGGCTGCCCGCATCAACGGCCTCAGCTACAGCCGTTTCATGAACGGCCTGCTCAAGGCCGGCATCACCCTCGACCGCAAGGTGCTGGCCGATATCGCCGTGCACGATGCCGTGGGTTTTGCGGCCCTGGCTGAAAAAGCGAAGGGCGCACTCGCGGCGTAAGCCTGCGATCTCCACCGTAAAGCAGTACTGGCGGTTCATCGCCGAACACGTGGGGAAGGGCGCAAGTCCTTCCCCATTGTTTTTTGGTTTCCTGTTGTGGGAGCGACGTCAGTCGCGACGGTTGCATCGGGCGCATCCTCGGTCGCGACTGACGTCGCTCCCACGGGCGTGCCAATTCATCCTGGATCATTCATGAGTGATATCGAATCACTGTCCCAGCAAGCGCTCGCCGACATCGCGTCGGCGCAGAACCCCGATGCACTGGAATCGCTGCGCGTCGCATTGCTCGGGAAAAGCGGCAGCATCACCGCCCAGCTCAAGCAGCTGGGCACCTTGCCCGCCGATCAGCGCAAGGCGGCGGGTGAAGACATCAACCGCGCGCGCGACGCGGTTTCGGAAGCGCTGTCGATGCGCAAGATCGTACTGGACGACGCTGCGCTGGATGCGCGACTTGGCGGCGAGACCATCGACGTCACCCTGCCGGGTCGTAACCCTTCGCGAGGCGGCCTGCATCCGATCAGCCGCACCCTGGAGCGGATCGCCGACATCTTCGGCCGCCTCGGCTACGAACTGGCCGACGGCCCGGAAATCGAGGACGACTGGCACAACTTCGAGGCGCTGAACTTCCCGCCGCACCACCCGGCGCGCGCGATGCACGACACCTTCTATTTCCCGCCTGACGGCAGCGGCGTCGCCCGCCTGCTTCGCACGCACACCTCCGGCGTGCAGGTGCGCTACATGGGCGAACACAAGCCGCCGCTGCGCATGATCGCCGCCGGCAAGGTCTACCGCAGCGACAGCGACCAGACCCATTCGCCGATGTTCCACCAGGTCGAAGGCCTGCTGGTCGACGAACACTCCACCTTCGCCGACCTCAAGGGCACGTTGGCCGAGTTCGTGCGTGCGTTCTTCGAGCGCGATTTCGAGATGCGTTTCCGTCCCAGCTATTTCCCGTTCGTGGAACCCGGCGCCGAAGTCGACATCGCCTGGCAGCAGCCCGATGGCAGCACGCGATGGCTGGAGGTGCTGGGCTGCGGCATGGTCCATCCGAATGTGCTGAGGAGCTGCGGCATCGACCCGGAGCGCTACACCGGCTTCGCCTTCGGCTTGGGCGTGGAGCGCTTCGCCATGCTGCGTTACGGCGTCAACGACCTGCGCGCGTTCTTCGACAACGATGTGCGCTTCCTGCGTCAATTCGCCTGATCCATAAAAGCTTTTTGGATATCACCCGATGAAGTTTTCCGAAAACTGGCTGCGCAGCCACGTACCCACCAGCGCCACGCGCGCCGAACTTGCCGCCACGCTGACCGCGATCGGCCTGGAGGTCGAGGAAGTGACGCCATTGGGCGAGTCACTGGCTGGGGTGGTGGTCGCACGTATCGTCGAATGCGCGAAGCATCCGGAAGCCGATCGCCTGCAGGTATGCCAGGTCGATGCAGGCCAGGGCGAACGGCTGCAGGTTGTCTGCGGCGCGCCGAATGCGCGCCCAGGCCTGATCGCACCGCTGGCCACGGTCGGTACCGTGGTCGGCGCGATCACCATCAAGGCCGCCAAGCTGCGTGGCGTGGATTCCAACGGCATGCTGTGTTCGGCCAAGGAACTGGGCATCGACGCCGATGCCTCCGGCCTGTTCGAATTGCCGGACGACGCACCGATCGGCGCGCCGCTGGCCGATTACCTGTCGCTGCCGGACGCCAGCATCGAGATCAAGCTGACTCCCAACCGCGCCGATTGCTTCAGCGTTCGCGGCATCGCTTTTGACGTGGCTGCGGCCTTGGACAGCGAAGTGGTTGCATTCGACGCCACGCCGATGCCGGCGCTGAGCGGCGCGGCGCTCGCCGTCGAGTTGCGGGCCGGCGCCAAGGTTCCGCGCTTCGTGGGACGTGTGATCGAAGGCGTAAACGCGAAGGTGGCGACGCCGGTCTGGATGGCCGAGCGGTTGCGCCGCAGCGGCATCCGCCCGATCAGTTTCCTGGTCGACGTCACCCAATACGTGATGCTCGAGCTCGGCCAGCCGATGCACGCATTCGATCGCGATTCCCTGCAGGGATCGATCGTGGTCCGCCCGGCACAGGCTGGTGAAACGCTGAAGCTGCTTGACGGCCGAACCGTTGCGCTGGACGACGACTTCCTGGTGGTCGCTGATGGCGACCGCGCGGTCGCGCTCGGCGGCATCATGGGAGGCCACGACACGCGCGTGACCGATGCCACCGGCAACGTCTTCCTGGAAGCCGCGCACTGGATTCCGTCGGCGATCATCGGGCGCGGCCGCAAGCTGGGCCTGCACACCGATGCGGGGCACCGCTTCGAACGTGGCGTCGATCCGGAGCTGCCGCGCCAGGCCGTTGAGGTCGCGACGCGACTGATCGTCGAGATCGCCGGCGGCTCGCCGGGCCCCGTCACCGAAGCGGTGCTGCCCGTACACCTGCCGCAATCGCAGCCGATCCTGCTGCGCCGGGCTCGCATCGCCCGCGTGCTGGGCATCGAAATCGCCGATGCCGAGGTCGAGCGCATCCTGCGCGCACTGGGCATGCAGCTCGAAACCGCGGAGGCTGGCTGGCAGGTGGTTTCTCCCAGTCGTCGCTTCGATATCGCTATCGAGGAAGACCTGATCGAGGAACTGGCGCGCATCCACGGTTACGACCGTATTCCGACCACCTTGCCCGGCGGCGCCACGCGCATCGCCGCGCCCACGGAAACCCGGGTGGAAGATTCCAGCGTGCGCCGGCACCTAGCCGCGCGCGATTACCTGGAGACGGTGAATTACGCGTTCGTCGACGCCGCGTTGCTGGAACAATGGAACGCCAGCGAGCATGTCGTACCGCTGGCCAATCCGCTCAGCGCCGAACTCGGGGTGATGCGCACGCGCCTGCTGCCAGGGCTGGTCTCCGCGCTGCAGCGCAATGTCGCGCGCCAGGCCGGACGCGTGCGCCTGTTCGAACTTGGCAATGTCTTCACCGCCAATGCGGGCGGGGCGCCGATCGAAACCCAGCGCATCGCCGCCGCGATCCACGGTGATGCCAAGACCGAGGAGTGGGGCGAGCCCGCGCGCAAGGCCGATTTCCACGACCTCAAGGGCGATCTCGACAGCCTGGCCGCAGCTTCCGGTGCGACCCTCGAATACCGTCCCTCGCAGGACGCATCCGGTCACCCCGGGCGAGCGGCGGATGTGTTCCGCGATGGCCGGCATATTGGCTGGATCGGCCAGCTGCATCCGCGCCTGCAACGCGCGCTGGACCTGGATGGGGAAGTGATCGGCTTCGAAATCGATCTGGCTCCGCTGTCCGCGCGCGCGCTGCCGAAGGCGGCGGAGCTCTCGCGCTTTCCGTCCGTCCGCCGGGACCTTGCGTTCGTCGTCGCCGACAGCGTGCCGTGGGCGGCGATTTCCGCCACGGTGCGAACAGCCGTGGGCCCGTTGCTGCGGGACTTGCTGCTGTTCGACCGCTATGTCGGTGCAGGGGTCGAAAGCGGTCAAAAGAGCTTGGCTATGGGCTTGATTTTGCAGGACAACTCACGCACCCTGAACGACCGCGATGTGGAAGCCGTGGTAACCGGGGTGGTTACCGCCATCGAGCGTGACCACGGCGCGCGGATTCGCGGTTGATAGGCAGGGGGAGCAAATGGCACTGACGAAAGCTGAAATGTCCGAACGCCTGTTCGACGAAGTCGGGCTGAACAAGCGCGAGGCCAAGGAATTCGTCGACGCGTATTTCGACGTGTTGCGCGAAGCGCTGGAGCAGGGCCGGCAGGTCAAGCTCTCGGGCTTCGGCAATTTCGACCTGCGCCGCAAGAACCAGCGCCCCGGGCGCAATCCCAAGACCGGCGAGGAGATTCCGATTTCGGCGCGCACCGTGGTCACCTTCCGTCCGGGGCAGAAGCTCAAGGAACGGGTGGAGGCTTACGCCGGAGTGGAGCATGCTTGACCCGGGCAGTAACCGCGAACTGCCGCCGATCCCGGCGAAGCGCTATTTCACCATCGGTGAGGTCAGCGAGCTGTGCGACGTCAAGCCACACGTGCTGCGTTATTGGGAAACCGAATTCCCCAGCCTCGAGCCGGTGAAGCGACGCGGCAACCGCCGCTACTACCAGCGCCACGACGTGCTGATGGTGCGCCAGATCCGCGGCCTGCTGTACGAGCAGGGCTACACCATCGGCGGTGCGCGCCTGCGCCTGGAAGGCGAGGGCGCCAAGCAGGAATCGGCGCTGAGCAACCAGATCGTGAAGCAGGTGCGGATGGAGCTGGAAGAGATCCTGCAGCTGCTGCGCCGCTGAGGCCTTCATCTTCCCGTCGGGAGAAGCAAAGTCAAAGTCGGCTATAATTGCCGCCCCGCCGCCAAGGCGGGGATTCGCATCAGTTCGGGGCGTAGCGCAGCCTGGTAGCGCATCTGCCTGGGGGGCAGAGGGTCGTCGGTTCAAATCCGGCCGTCCCGACCA
>JAKFDG010000475.1:0-1991 GCA_036677285.1 Pseudoxanthomonas sp. | reverse complement strand
TGCACCGCCGCCTCGGTCTTGACCTTGCGGGTATTGATGCGCACGTTGCCGTTCTGGTCCGGAATGTCGCCCGGGGTGCTGACTTCCTGGACGATGTCCAGGAACACCATGCCGTCCTTGGTCACCCGCGGACGCACCTTGAGGATGATGCCGGTCTCGAGGTATTGGACCTGGCTGAAGGTATCGGTGCTCAGGCCCGGGTTCACCGTCACCGACGAGATCGGAATCCGGCTGCCCACGTTCAAGGTGGCCTCGGCGTTGTTACGCACGAAGATGGAAGGCGTCTGCAGCAGGCGTACGTCGGTGACTTCGTCCAGCGCCGAGATGATGGCGGCGGCGTTGCGGCCGAGGAAGGTCCAGCTGAAACCGGGGCCCACCCCGCCGACGGTGCTGCCGGTGACGTTGCCGGCCAGTCCGCTCCAGGTATCGCGCCCCACCGCACTTGGCAGGCCTGCATCGGTGACCGCGCGCTCGAAATACCAGTTCACGCCATAACTGAGATCGCCGGTGAGCAGGACTTCCGCGATCTGCGCCTCGATATGCACCTGCATGGGCATCACGTCGAGCTTCTCGATCACGTCCTTGATGGATTTCCACGCGCTGGCGCTGGAGCGCACCAGCAGCGTGTTGTTTTCCTCCACTGCGGCGACGCCGACGCGGTCGCCTTCCACATCCAGGGTCACGCTGGCGTTGCCGCCGGTGCGCTGGTTGAGCGACAGCGAACCATCGCCCAGCCCACTACTCCCGGAGGACGAGTCGGAGGAATTACCGAAGTCCACGCTGCTGTTGCTGCCGTCCATGCCGCCGTCCTTGATCTGCACCGGATCGGTGCCCGGCATCAGCGAGACGTTGCCATCTCCGCCGGTTTCGCGATCGCCGCCCTTGCCGGCGCCGAACACTTCCGCCAGGCGTTCGGCCAGGTCCTTGGCCTTGATGTATTTGAGCTCGTAGGAGAACAGGCGCGTGCCTTCGCCGGCGCTGTCGATGCGATCCAGCCAGTCCTGGATGTCGTCCAGGTAGGACGCCTGCGGGGTGATCACCAGGACTGCGTTGGCGCCTTCCAGCGGCATGAAACGGAACATGCCCGCGCTGGGCGTCTTGCTGTTCTCGCCGAAGATCTTCTCCAGGTCGGCCACGACCTTGCTGGCGCGGCCGGACTCCAGCGGGAACACGCCGACCGACATGCCGGCCAGCCAGTCCACGTCGAAGACCTCGACCGTGCGCAGGTAGTTCTCCAGTTCGCTGCGGGTGCCGGCCAGGGTGATGACGTTGCGGGCGTTGTCGGTGCTGACGATCGCGTTGGGACGGGCGTAGGGTTCCAGCACCTTCTTCATCTCGCTGGCCGAGATGAAACGCAGCGGCACCACGCGGACCTCGAAACCACGCGCGTTGGCTGCCGGGCCGGTACGCGGGGCAACGGTGCCGGACAGGGCCTGGTCGGCCGGAATGATGTTGTAGCGCCCGCCGGTATAGACCAGGCGCGCGTTGTTCCAGCCCAGGACCATTTCCAGCAGGTTAAGCGCTTCGGCCGGAGAGACCGGCTTGGGCGTGCCCAGGGTCACCGTACCCTGCACGCCGGGTGCGATCACGTAGTTCTGGCCGAGCATGTCGCCGAGGATGGCCTTGACCACCGCATGCACGGATTCGCCCTCGAAATTGAAGGTGGCCGCACCGGTGCGGGCGCCTGCGAGCGACGGCAGGGGCGCGGCCGCGGCGCTGCGGTTGATCACTTGGCCGCTGCCCCGCCGGATCTGCGCCTGCGGGCCGGATTCGGGCTCTTCGGTGGACTGCAGCGGCGAAGTCTGCGCGCCATTGGCGGCATTCGCGGCGCTGTCCGCAGCGGCATTGCGGCGCACATCCGGCGTGGGCAGGCTGGCGCAGGCGGCCAGCAGGCCGGTCAACAGGGAAACCAGGATCAAACGTGACTTCATGCCGGCACTCTACTTGGTCTTGTCTGGAGGTGACGCGCCTTGTTCCTGCTCGCGCAACTG
>JAKFDG010000474.1:0-2081 GCA_036677285.1 Pseudoxanthomonas sp. | reverse complement strand
TCCGTCAGCAACTTCTCGAATACCGGGGCCTGCTGCAGGAAGGCCTGGTACTGGGCGTCGTTGCAGAAACCCATGACCTTCTCGACCCCGGCGCGGTTGTACCAGCTGCGGTCCATCAGCAGGATCTCGCCCGCAGCCGGCAGATACGGAACATAGCGCTGGAAATACCATTGCGTGCTCTCGCGCTCGCTCGGCTTGGACAGGGCCAGTACGTGGCACTGGCGCGGGTTGAGGTGTTCGGAGATGGCGTTGATCACGCCGCCCTTGCCGGCGGTGTCGCGGCCCTCGATCACCACCACCACGCGCTTGCCGGTGTGTTGTAGCCAGCGGGTCATCGCCACCAGTTCCAGTTGCAGCGGTTCCAGCAGCTTCTCGTATTCCTTGCGCTTGATGCCCTTCATTTCTTCGCCTTCCTGCGGCCGGCGGGATCGGCCATGCTCCGCGCCACTTCCAGCAGCGCGCCCTGCTGGCGCGTGTTGAGCGTGCGGTAGGCGGCAAGGAGGTCGTGTTCGCCCTTGGTGCGGGCTGGATCGAAGGTGCTGGCCAGCTCCGCCAGCAGCGCGCCGGCGGGGACGCCGAAAGTGCGGGCGAGGGCGTCGATCTGGTCCCTGCCCGGCATCTTGTCGCCGCTCAGCCAGGACTTGACCGTGGCCACGCCGGCGCGCGGGATGGCGGTGGCGATGTCGGTGGCGGTCAGGCCGCTGGCGCGGGCCAGCAGGCGCAACGTGGTGTCCAGGGACATGCGTTTACTCCTTCAGGCGGGGACGCAGTGTGGCGAGGTTGCAAGGCGTGGTGCGGGCATCGAGTTGCACGCGGATGATTTTTTCCCAGCCGGTGCGGCAGGCGGAAGTGGAGCCGGGCAGGCAGAACAGGAAGGTGCTGTTGGCCAGGCCGGCGAACGCACGCGACTGCAGCGAGGAGGTGCCGATCTCGTCGAAGCTGATTGCGCGGAACAGTTCGCCGAAGCCGGGCATTTCCTTGTCCAGCAGCGGGAGCAGGGCCTCGGGCGTCGAATCGCGGCCGGTGAAGCCGGTCCCGCCCGTGACCAGCACGCCATCGACATTCGCGTCGGCGATCCATTTGGAAACCAGGGCGCGGAGTTGGTAGCGGTCGTCCGGCAGGACCGCGCGTTCGATCAGGTTATGGCCGGCGTCGGAGAGTGCAGCGATGAGGTAATCCCCGGACTTGTCGTCGGCGAGGGTGCGCGAGTCCGAAACGGTCAGCACGCAGAGGTGCAACGGGATGAAGTCGGGGCTGGCGGTCATGCTGCGAAGCCTAACCCATAGGGGCTGTGGACAAGTAATTCATGAAACGGGTTCGGCTTGAGCGAATTGTCAGACCTTGAACCCACACTCTGCGTAAATGCCTGGGTAGCAAGAACGCAGGGTTACACGTATGTCGTCGGTTGACGGGCGAAATCCTATGGCCATGGCCAGCTTCCGCCCACCGCGCCAGTACAGCCGCACCTCATTAGCAGTAAAAAGCTGGCGGCGGACCTCAATCTTCTCCAGCTCACCAATCGGCCAATTTTTCGAAGACTTACGCCGTTCTGGGCGCGATGGATTGCTATCCGGAGCGTACACCGACTGAGCGGAAGTCCGGCTCCCCATACTGCCCATGGCACCCCCCATAAGTGATAGCCCGAGCCCTAGTGGCTCAGCTTCGATGCGCTCGGGGTGGAGGTGGAGAAGCCAATTCTTGAAGCCCCAATTTGAGTAGAAGGGACCTATCACGGGAGCTTGCGGCTGCGACATATTTGCCGTTCGAGGCCTAACTAGGCTTCCAGCGACAGGCGGAAGCGCAACGTGCCTTCGTACGGTTTCCAGCCCATGTGCCGGTATAGCGCCTGGGCGTCGCGGTTGTCGTGGTCGGTTTCCAGTTCCAGGCGGATCGCGCCGTCGGCGCGGGCGAAGTCCGCGGCCTCCTGCAAAAGGGCGCGGGCCACGCCGAGGCGGCGCGCGGCGATGTCGACATAGAGGTCGTTCAACACGAACGCACTTCCTGCGCGTACCGACGAGAACGAGGGGAACAACTGGGTGAAGCCCGCCACCTTGCCACCCACTTCGGCGAGGAAGATCACC
>JAKFDG010000473.1:0-1877 GCA_036677285.1 Pseudoxanthomonas sp. | reverse complement strand
TCGACGTTGAGCACCAGCGGCGGCATGGCGCCCTTCGCGACGATCTCGTTCACCGTCTGCGCAGTCGACGCATCCAGCACCGGTGCCTGCGGCTTGAACAGGCCAAGCTGCAAGGACGGCTGCTCCGGATGCTGCACCGTGAGCCAGCGATAGTCGCCGTTGCGCGCGTCGGTGTGCACGCGGAATCCGAGCTTGCCGACATAGAACTCCAGGGCTTCGTCCTGGTCACGAACGTACAGCCCGACTACTCCAATACCCTGACTCATGCGACCTCCGGTTTCTGTGGGGCGCCTTTTGTAACACCCGCCTCCTGCCGCCGCTTCTCCGAAACTGCGGTGGTGAGGCCGGGCCGGTAGGCAGCGCTGACGAAACAGGCCGGCACCCGCTTTAGTTCGTGTTGGGCGGCTCGCTCGCGCGCACGCAGGCCGCTGGGACTTTCGCCGGTGATGTCGCGGAACGTGCGCCCGAACGTTCCCAGGCTGTTCCAGCCCGTCTGCAGCGCGATCTCCAGGATGGGCAGGTCCGTGTCGCGCAGCAGTGCCTTGGCCCGCTCGATCCGACGCGTCAGCAGGTAGCGGTGCGGCGGTACGCCGAAAGCCTCCTTGAACGATCGCGCGAAGTGGGCTTCGGACACGCTGCTCACGCGCGCCAGCCGTTGCACGGGCCACTCCTCCTGCGAGGCGGCGTCCATCCGGTCCTTCGCGCGCAGCAGGCGGCGCAACAGCTCCGGGTCCTGGCTTGTACGTCCTTGTGCTGGCTTGCTCACGAACCGCGTCCCATGGGCGACCGACCAGATGTCTGCATCGAGGTGCGGCGAACCATACCTCAAGCAGCGCGTGGTCGGGATAGGGTGGGCCCTGGCCCACCGCATGGGACTACTTCACCCGCGTATCCGTCGCCACCCAGTTGATCTCCCAGGTCTTCCCGCCGTCGTCGGAAAACGCCTGCTCGAAGCGGAGGGTGTCGGCGTCGAGCGACGTGATCACGAAACGGACCAATACCGCGCGACCTTCGAAGTCTTCCTGGTTGTAGAACTCGCCGCGACCGTCGATGAACCCGCCGATGGTGGGTTGTGCCAGCGTTCCACCGCGGCTGCTGGCGAAGTTGAGGCTCCATTGATGCGACTGCGGGTTGTAGAGGCGCAGGCTCAGGCCTTCGAAATGGCCGGCCGGGCCGTCGGCCGACAACTCGACCAGGTTGGCGCGGCCGTCCCAGACCTTGCGCACGGTGGTGACGCCCTCGTACTCCGTCCATTCGTCCGATCCCGACAGCGGATGCACGAGCCGCTTCAGATGCGTCTTCCACGTGCCGATCTGGGAATCGAAATCGTGCTGCCCATCGTGCGGCGTCTTCGTCTCGGGCTTGGCGCCTTGCCCCGCCTGCGCGGAGACCTGCGCCACCGGCAAACAGAGCAGACCCATGATCGCAATCCCCAGCATGAACGCACGGCAATGGCCCGGCATGGGCATCCTCCAGCACTATCGGTCGACTGAACGCTAGAGGCATCCATGTCCAACGACAAGACGGCACCTCCAGGTGCGTATCCGCTGGCGAAGCCCCATCCACTCGCCGACTGTCCGCTGCACGCGGCTTTCAGCGCGGTCGGTGGCAAATGGAAGCTGACGATCCTGTATTGGCTCGCGCGCGAAACCCATCATTTCTCCGCACTGCTGCGCCGCGTCGCGCCGATCTCGCACAAGGTGTTGACCGAGCAACTGCGGGAACTGGAAGCCGACGGACTGGTCGAGCGCCTGGAGACCGGACCGGTGCCCGCGCCAGTGGATTACCGACTGAGCGGATACGGCCGCACGGTCCTGCCATTGGTGGAGAACGCCCGAGTCTGGGGCTTGGCGCACCTGCAGCGCACGCGCGGCGCG
>JAKFDG010000472.1:0-1965 GCA_036677285.1 Pseudoxanthomonas sp. | reverse complement strand
GCCGACGTCGGGGCCGCTGCGCCGCCAGCGCCGGCGCCACCGCCAAGAACGGGAGGCGCCGTCACGATCGAGGTCAGGGCGGGCTCGACGGAGCGCAGGCGGTCGAGCGCGGGACGTGGCCGCCGCAGCTCGTCGGACTTGGAAAAGGCCTGCTCCAGCGCCGCGGCGACCCCAAGCACGTGATGGTCTGCGCGGAAGCGGCCGATCAGCTGCAGCCCGAACGGCATGCCCGCGTGGTCGAGTCCGCACGGCAGGCTGAGAGCCGGCAAGGTGGTCAGCGTGACCACATAGGTCAGCGCCAGCCAGCGGTAGTAGTTGCTTTGGGCTTGGCCGTCGACCGTGTCGGCATACAGCGTGGTCCAGGGGAAAGGCGATACCGGCGTGGTCGGCGCAAGGATCAGGTCGCAGCCGGCCATCACGGCATGGAAGCGCGCGAGGATGCGCGTCTGTTCTGCCTGCGCCCAGGCACTGTCGAGCAGGCTCATCGCGGCACCGATTTCGAAGTTGGCCCGCGTGTTGGGGCCGAGACTTGCCGGATCGCGTTCATAGGCATCGCGCGTGCCAGCGACGAAAGCCTCGGCGCGCAGCACGTCGAAGCAGCGGTGCACATCGCCCAGCTCGAACTTCACCTCGTCGCAACTGCGGAACAGGTGTTTGATCGAAGCGATCTTGCGGCGAAAGACTCCGCGGATCGAAGCGTCAACGTCGCAGGCGCCGAAGTCCTCGGTCCAGCCCACACGCAAGGCCCCGAGGTCCACCGCCGGCGGATCCAGGAAACCGTCCGGGTCCACCGGGTAGCTGAGCGGGTCGCCCACGGATGGGCCGGCCGATGCCGCCAGTTGCAGGCAGGCGTCGGCGACGCTGCGCCCCATCGGCCCGACCACCGAGATCGGCGTCCAGCCGAGCAGCTTGCGCGAACTCGGCACCACGCCCGGCGAGGGCCGAAAACCCACCACACCGCACAGGGCCGCCGGAATGCGCAGCGACCCGCCTGTGTCGGAGCCCGTGCACACCGGAAGCATGTCGCAAGCCAGCGCCGCGGCCGAGCCACCCGAGGAGCCGCCCGCGTTGAGTCTCGGGTCGAAGGGGTTGCCGGTGGCGCCCCAGACCGCGTTGCGGGTGTTCGCGCCGGCGCCCAGCTCGGGCACGTTGGTCTTTCCGACCACGATCGCGCCGGCTGCGCGCAAGCGCGCCACAAGCACGTTGTCGGCCGTGGGCACATGGTCGCGGTACAGCGGCGAGCCCAGGGTGGTGAGCAGGCCCTCCGTCGCCTCCAGGTCTTTCACGCCCATCGGCAGGCCGTGCAGCAGGCCCAGCGGGCGGCCTTCGAGCACGGCGCGTTCGGCGGCCCTGGCCTCGCTGCGTGCGCGCTCGAAGCAGGTAGCCGTGACGGCGTTGACGAAGGGATTCACCGCCTCGATGCGCGCGATGCAGGCTTCGAGCAGCTCGACCGGCGAAATTTTCCTGATCTCGATCAGCCGCCTCAGTTCGACGGCGGACAGGACGGCCAGGCTGTCATCGGTTGCGCTATTCATTCCTCATTCCGCCCGGATGTTCGCGCGCTGCGCCAAGGCGCGCATGCGCGGCAGCTCGTCTTCGATCCGCGCCGCCACGGCGGCAGCGGGCTCGTACGCGGGCTGCAGCCCGTTGGCGATGAGCTTGTCGCGGATCTCCGCGTCGGCCATGGTTTCGGCCAGTGCCTTTTGCAACCTGGCCTTCGCATCGACCGGCAAGCCGCGCGGCGCGACGACCGCCAGCCAGGAGTCGGCGGAAAAACCCGGGAAGCCGCTTTCCGCCACCGTCGGCACGTCGGGTAGCTGCGTGGTGCGCGTGGCGCCCGTAACGGCGATGGCCTTGATCTTGCCCGCCTTCAGCTGAGGCAGCGATGCTGCCACGGTGTCGACCGTGAAAGGGATCTGGCCGCCGATCAGGTCGCTCATGGCCGGCGCGCTGCCCTTGTAGGGG
>JAKFDG010000471.1:0-8721 GCA_036677285.1 Pseudoxanthomonas sp. | reverse complement strand
GCTTCCAGGCTCAGGTACCGGTAGGCGTAGCTGCCGGTACCGGTGTCGTTGAGCACGGGCGTATCCTTGTAGCCGGCGTTGGCGCGAAGCCATGCCTGTTTCCACGGCGGCGTTTCCAGGCCGACTTCGAGCATGCGCGCGCGCTTCCAGCCTTCGTCTTCACTGCGCTGGCGTCCCCAGCCCGCGGCCGCACGCCAGGTGTAACCACCCCAGTGGCGGCGCCAGGCCAGCACGCCCAACGCTTCGCCATACCAGCGCGGCGAAAAGTAATCGCCTTCGTACGGATCGCTGTTGCGGTAATAGCGGCTGCGCAGTTGCAGGCTGAGACCCTGTTCCGGTGCGACGGCGAAGATCAGGTTGCCGCGCACATGGGTCCGCAGATTGTCGCCCGACCCGAAATCCTGCGCCCCGACCAATCCGGTTGCCGTCCAGCGATCGCCCATGGGCAGATCGATCGCCGCGCCGGCGAACGTCTGCACCCATCCGTGTTCGACACCCTCGCGGGTTTCCAGCACTTCCCGTTCCACGAAGAATTCCTTGCGGCGCGCATCCTCGCTATGCACGGACGCGCTGCCGAGCAGATCGTGACCATTGCTGCCCGCGTCCACCCGCCATTTCCAGGCATCGCCCCCCGCCGCGCGCAGGTACAGGCGCTGCTCGGTTTCCGACCAGTCCGTGCCAGCGAAGCGGGCCTGCTCGACTTTCAGCCCCAGCCAGTGATCCCGGTCGTAGCGACGCAGGTCCCAGCCCAGACCATATTTCTGCGTTTCGTTGTCGTCGGCATCCGAGCTCAGCCACAGCTCCGGACGCAGCGCCTGCCGGGCCTGTTCCGCATCGGCGGCAAGCGCGCCCAACGGCATCGCCAGCAACAAGACGATTGTGAGTCCGTGTTTCACTTGGTACCCCAGGTCTTGCGCAGGCGCAGCAGTTCGGCGGCATAACCCAGCACGCAGACCGGTTGCAGCAGCATGGTGTAGGCCACGGTGTAGAGCAGGAACCCACCGATGTTGCGGCGCACCCGCAGGCCCTGGCTTTTGAACATGCGGGTCTGCACGCCGAAAATGATCGCATTCCACAGTGCCGCCAGCGGCAGCACCAGCAGCGTCATCAGGCCGGCGATCCAGTAGTAACCGAACAGCGCCAGCACCAGGCCAGGAATGAACGCCAGGGTGTAGACCAGGTCCAGCGGCAGGAACAGCAGGTTCCACCAGATGAACAGCGTGCTCATGCGCGGCTTGAACAACAGGCGGCCATGGCGCGCGAACGCCTCCATCAGGCCACGCGACCAGCGCTGGCGCTGGCGCGCGAACTGCCCCACCGTGGCCGGCACGTTGGTGAACAGGCAGGCATCCTCGCAATAGCCGACCCGCGCTCCGGTGGCCAGCAGCGCCCAGGAGACGACGATGTCCTCGCCCACGCACTCCGGCCAGCCCCCGACCTGCTTCAGCGCCTGGCGGGTGTACAGCGAGAAGGCGCCCTGGGCGACCAGGGTGCCGTGGTACATGCTTTGCGTGCGCTTGACCGCGGCAATGCCATGGAAGTAATCCCATTCCTGCGCGCGCGTCAGCCAGTTGTCGCGGGAATTGCGCACCAGCACCGCGCCGGCCACCGCGACGGTGCCGGGCGGATCGGACAGGAAACGCTCGACGATCTTGCGCAGCGCATCGGCACGCAGATACGAATCGCCGTCCACCGTCAGCACCAGCTCCTGGGTGGTTTCGTCGAACCCGCGATTGAGCGCAGCCGACTTGCCGCCGTTGCGCGGCTGCGCCAGCACCCGGATACGCAGTCGCTCACGCGAAAGGCGTTCGGCACCGGCCCGGGCGATGGCAAGGCTGTCGTCGGTGGAGCCATCATCGATAACCACGACCTCGACATGGCCGGCATAGTCCTGGAGCGACAGGCTGTCCAGGGTGTCGGCGATATTGGAGCCCTCGTTGTAGCAGGCCACCAGCACGCATATGTCCGGATAGTGCGTGAGCGAACGCCGCGTCGGGCGGCGGTCGCTCAGGATGGAACCGATCAGGAAGGCATTCATGAATCCCGGCACGTAGGCGATGAACGCGATCACGATCAAGGCCAGCGCGAAGCCGATCGGCTTGGCGAGCTCATGCAGCCAGTTCTGCGATAGCCACACGCTGAACGCCACCCACAGCAAAGCGAAGCACAGTACGAGCGTGAACTTCACCCGCACTGGAACGTACAGGCGTTTCCGCCTGGTCCTGGCGACGACCGCTTCGGGCGCGGGATCTACCGCGGCGAGGGAGTCGTCGTTGACGGGCGGTGGAGAGTCGAGGTCGTACATCGGAGGTCCAGACGCAGGCGAATGCCGGCCACGGACCACCTAAGCACGTACCGTGCCAACGCTTGCGGTAGCCGCGGCGCCTCGCTGGGGTCCGCCGCCCAACGACTCGGGGAAACGGGATTTCCGTCACATTTTTGCCGCGGAGCGTCACAATTGGTCGCGGGCTCCTGAACGGCGCGATGCGGGCGGCTTATGGGCCCTGGTCGACTGCCGAAGCGGCGCTGCCGTTCTTCGCCTTGCCGATCGCCTTGATCCGGGCCTGGCGCAAGGCTTCGCCAAGGGCCGGGCCGCTGAGGTCTTGCTCGGCCAGATCGCGCGCACTCACTGCCAGCGCCGCGGCATGCAGCCGCTGCAGTTCGTGCCCTTGCGGGTAGTCGGCCTCTTCGCTGCCCAGGCGCCCGCGCTTGTCGGCTTCGCACACCAGCGCCAGCGGGGCGATGCGTCCGGGCTTGCGGAACGCATCGCAGCGCGCCAGCAGTTCGTACACGGTGGCATCGTGCAGTTCGGCCAGGCGATGCACGTTGAGATGCTCGCGGCACGCCATGACCGCGAGTTCGCGATGCTCGGCAGGGACCTTCAGCCGCTCGCACAACGCCTGCAGCGGCGCGAGGCCGGCCTGCTCATGGCCGATGTGGCGGGGCAACAGATCCGCGGGAGTGAGTGCCTTGCCCAGGTCGTGGGCCAACGCGGCGAAACCGATCGCGGCATTGCCCGGGGCGAGCTGCGCGGCCATGTCGCTGACCATTTCCTGGTGCACACCGGTGTCGACTTCCGGATGGTAGTCGGTGCGCTGCGGCACGCCGTACAGCGCATCGACTTCCGGCAACACCTGCGCCAGCGCGCCGCAGGCGCGCAGGGTTTGCAGGAATGCGGAAGGCCGGGGCGACTGCAGGGCGCGGCACAGTTCCTGCCACACACGTTCAGGCACCAGCTCGGCCAGTTCGCCGCCCGCTACCATGTCCCGCATCAGGGTTTCGGTCTCCGGCGCGACGCTGAAGCCGAGCGGGGCGAAGCGGGCCATGAAGCGCGCAGCGCGCAGCACACGCAGGGGGTCTTCGACGAAGGCCGTTCCCGCATGCCGCAGCATGCGCTGTTCGATATCGCGCACTCCGCCCAGCGGATCCACCAGCTGGCCGCCTTCGTCCTCGGCGATCGCATTGATGGTGAAGTCGCGGCGGCCGAGGTCTTCCTCCAGGGTCACCGACGGATCGGCATCGACCACGAACCCGCGATAGCCGCGGCCGCTCTTGCGCTCGGTGCGGGCCAGCGCGTATTCCTCGTTGGTCCGCGGATGCAGGAACACGGGGAAGTCGCGGCCGACGGGTTTGAAACCGAGTTCGAGCATGGCTTCGGGCGTGGCGCCGACCACGACATGGTCGCGGTCGCCGGGCTCCAGGCCCAGCAAACGATCACGGACTGCGCCGCCGACGAGATAGGTCTTCATGGAAGGATGATGCCGCATTTCGCTTGTCGCCTCCCCTGCTGCGCAAGGATGGGAGCAAGGCTCAGCCCTTTGGCGATTGCGTCGCCGGGCACACGAAAGGTTTGCGCTTGGCGTTGACCTTTCCGAGCATGCGATCGGTCACCGGCAGGGCGGTGCCATTCAAGCGCCAGTCGTAGATCACGCTGAAGGCGAGCACGCGCGCCACGTATTCGCGGGTTTCCTTGTAGCTGATCGTCTCGATCCAGAAATCAGGATCATAGCCGGGGCGTTGCGACTGCCAGCGCGCAGTCGGCGTGGGGCCGGCGTTGTAGGCGGCGATGGCGACATACGGCACGCCGTACTTGTTCTCCATCTGCCGCAGGTAGGCGGTGCCCAGCATGATGTTGGTATCCGAATCGTACAGGCTGGCGGCACCGCCCCACGGCACGCCCAGGCTCCTGGCGGTGGCTGCACCGGTGACGGGCAGCACCTGCATCAGGCCCATGGCGTTGGCGCCGGAGCGCGCACGAGGATTGAACACGCTCTCGGCGCGGATCTCGGCGGCGACCCAGGCCGGGTCGATGGCATTGCGCGCGGCCTCGCGGCGGATGGTCTCGCCGTGGTGCAGGGGGAAGCGCAGTTCGTACAGGCGCAGTTCGTCGGGACGGGGCTGGCCGGCGACGCTGCCCAGCGAGAACACCGCGCGGTCGAACCAGCCGTTGTCACGCGCCACTTCCACCGCAAGGCGACGCTGGGTGTCGTCGAACCGGGCCAGCGCGCTGTTCCACTCGCTGGTCGCCCAGGCGGTGCGTTCCAGCTTCCACAACTCCATCGCGCGCACGATGGCCGGGTCGCGGGCGACCGCATTCTTCGCCGCGGCGCCGTCGTTGGGTTTCCATGCGCACAGGACGTAGGGCTGGTTGATGCGGTCGGCGGCGAGGAAGCCATGGAAGGTCGCCGATTGCGCGGCCTCGCGGAACAGGCGTTGCGCGCCGGCGGCATCGCCGGTCTTTTCCGACAGCCGTGCTTCGAAATAACGCCAGCGCGAATCCTCGCGCTGTGCCTGCGGCATCTTGCGGATCGCAAGCAGCGCCGCGCGCCAGTCGCCGCGCGCCATCGCCTCGCGCACGCGCCATTCGAACAGGCTGACGTCGTAGGACGACTCCGGCACGCTGTTCAGGCGTCGTGCCGAATCGGGTTCGTACGAGGCCACGGTCCACAGGGCGATCTGCGCCAGCACCTGGCCACGCTGGCCTTCATCCATGCCCAGCGCGGATGCGTACTGCGGCAACTGCAGTTCGGCGGCCGCGGGCGCGGATTTGGCCAGGCGCATCAGGCCCCGCATCGCCACCTTGCGGCTGCGCTCGGTCTTCGGCCAGTTCAAGGCACGCGCGTGCACTCCATCCAGGAACGCGGCGTAATCGTTGGCCAGCGCCGCCTCCGCGGCGGGCAGTCCGCGCGCGGCACTGCGCATCACCGCCGGCTGCCCTGCTTCGGCCGCCTTCTCGATTCGTTCCCAGCGCACGGCCGGCGGCAGGCCGCCTTTGTTGGTGAGGATCGCGAACACTGGATCGCAACTGTCCGGCAGCGACTTGCCGCTGCTGCGCCATATCGCCTGCGCATCGGCAGTCCACTTGGCATCGGCGTTGCCGGTGGCCTGGCGTGCATTGAGTTCGGCGCATTGCAGGGCGACGTTGGTGGTCGGTTTCCAGGCCGCGCGCAGGGTCGGCCAGTCCTGCCGTCGCGACAGCGCCGGCAGCCACACGCCACGCAGGGCGTCGGCCACTGCCTGGCCTTCGTAGCGCCTGAGGAAGGATTGCGCCTGCGCATTGGACACGGTGTCGATATCGCGCCTGAGGCTCGCCAGTTCCACCCAGGCGTACAACGGATGCGCACCGAGCCCGGGATACCGCGCGGCGTCGAACTGGCCGCGTTCGGCCGCTTCAAGCGCCGCCCGGATCTGCGAACGCTGCGCGTCCAGGCTTTGCGCCATCGCGCCGGAATACAGCGAGAGGCCGAATGCGGCGGCCAGGATGATGGGAATGGGGGATCGTGTCATGGCGCGAATATAAAGGAGGGCGGATGAACCCGGTTTTCTCGTGGTTGAATGCGTCGTTGCCGTTTCAATCCGAGTGGAGAGATCGTGTTCGAAGGAATTTGGATGTTCCCGTTGCTGGGCGTGGTAGCCGGCATCCTGGCGGGCCTGCTGGGCGTAGGCGGCGGACTGGTGCTGGTCGGCGCATTGGTCTGGTTGTTGCCGCTGCACGGTGTTCCGAAAGAAGCGGCCATGCATGCCGCGCTTGCCAGCTCGCTGGCCAGTATCGTGCTCACCGCAGCATCGTCTGCGTATGCGCACCATGGACGTGGCAGCGTGTTGTGGCCCACGGTCGCGTGGATGGTGCCGGGCCTGCTGCTGGGCGGCTGGCTCGGCAGCGGAATCGCGGTCAGGCTGGATGACGGGGTGTTGCGCTGGTGCGTGGCGGGCTATTGCTTCATTGCCGCAGCGCAGTTGCTGTTCGGCAAGAACCATGTTCCGGCGAATGGCGAACCGGTGCCTGCTCCGACCGGACTGCCCATGACCATCGCCGGAACCGGGATAGGCGCGGTCTCGGCGGTGGTAGGCATCGGCGGCGGCAGCATGACCGTGCCCTTGCTGGTCTGGCACGGGATCGCGCCGGTGCGTGCGGTTGGTACTTCCAGTGCCTGCGGGGTGGCGATCGGCCTGGCCAGCGCAGTCGGTTATGCCCTCCAGGCGCCCCCGGGCGCATTGCCGCAATACGCGATCGGCTATGTCTATCTGCCCGCCGCGATTGGCGTGGCGGTGGCCTCCGTGCTGGCTGCTCCCTATGGCATGCGGCTGGCCCATCGCCTAAGCGGCCCTGCCCTGAAACGCATCTTCGCGATCTTCCTGGTGGCGGTCGGCGGCACCCTATTGTTCTGATGAAAAACTGAAATGAACATTACATTCAGCTAATCGTCACGTGTTTCGCTTGCTCATCTTTACGGTTTGTTTACAAACTGCGTCCAGACCGATCTGGCGCAGGGGGCTTGGCGGTCGACCCACCCACCCACTCTGGAGAGAGAGCATGAAACCGCGCCGCCAACCGTTAGCCATTGCCATACAGCTGAGTTTGCTGCTTGCCCTGCCGGGTCTCGCCGCCGCACAGGAGGCATCCCAGGAAGCCACGACCCTCGACACGGTCACCGTCACCGGTACCCGCATCAAGCAGACCAATGCGGTCACCGCGCAACCGGTGTTCGTGATGGACCGCGAGAAGCTCGACAAGACCGGCGTGCAGACCGTTGGCGACGTGTTGCAGCAGCTCACCGCCAGCGGCAAGGCGCTTAACGCGAAATTCAATTCCTCGGGCAACTTCGGCTACCCGGCCGACGGCGGCGGTATCGGCGCCGGGTCCGCGCAGGTCGACCTGCGCAACCTCGGCTCCAAGCGTGTGCTGGTGCTGGTGGACGGCATCCGCTGGGTCAACGAATCCTCCGCGTCCGGCGTCAGCGGCAGCGCCGACGTCAACACCATCCCCCTGGCCATCGTCGAACGCATCGAAGTGCTGGAAGACGGCGCATCGGCGATCTACGGTTCCGACGCCATCGCCGGCGTGGTCAACATCATCACCCGCAAGACCTTCGACGGCGCCGAGGTCCATACCTACTTCGGCCAGTTCGAAGACGGCGGCGACACCACCGAGGCCAGCCTGACCCTGGGTGGTTCCGGCGACCGCTGGTCGGCGGTGTTCGGCGCGAGTTATTACGAGCAGAAGAGCATCAGTTCGGGCAGCTGGGACCAGTCCTCGTTCCCGACTCCCGGCACCGGCGTGCGCGGTGGCAGCTCCGGCATTCCGCAGGGCCGCTTCATCTTCTGCGATCCGTCGCGACCGGCCGACGGCGTTGGCGGTTGCGATGCGGATGGCAACAACTGGTACGACATCACGCTCGATGATGGCACCACCACGCCGGTATTCGATCCCAACGATCCGAATGGCGGCACCTACCACGGCTTCAGTGGCGCGGACCGCTTCAACTTCGCGCCGTTCAACCTGTTGCTGACGCCGAGCAAGCGCAAGTCGCTGTTCGCCAGCTTCAATTACGACCTTACCGAGAACACCCGCCTGCACGTGAAGGCGCTGTACAACAACCGCACTTCGACCAACCAGGCCGCGCCGGAGCCGATCTTCGTCGGACCGTTCGCGGGAACCGGTGGCATCGCCGACACGATCTCCATTTCCGCGGCCAACCCGTACAACCCGTTCGGCATCGACCTGAATGCAGCGAGCAACTTCGGCTTCATCACCAAGCGCCCGATCGAAGTCGGCCCGCGCATCTTCGAGCAGGACGTCGACACCATCTATTTCAACATCGGCCTGGACGGCCTGTTCAACATCGGCGACCGCGGTTTCAACTGGGACGCCAACTACGTGCATTCCGAGAACAAGGCCGACCAGACGTTCTACAACGGCTACAACATCGCCAAGCTCAAGCTGGCGCTGGGCGATCCCGCGTTGTGCGCGGCGGTGGCGGGCTGCGTGCCGCTGGACCTGTTCGGCGGCCAGGGCCGTCCGATGACCCAGGAGATGATCAACTACATCCGCACCACCCAGATCGACTCCAGCAAGCAGACGCTCGACCTGGCGTCGGCCAACGTCACTGGCGACCTGTTCGCGATCGGTGACCGCACGGCGGCTTTCGCAGCTGGCGTCGAACACCGCAGGTACCGGGGCGAGTTCAACCCGGACCCGCTGCGCCAGACCGGCGAGTCGCAGGACTCCTTCGCCGCGCCAGTGAAGGCGGACTACGACGTCAGCGAAATCTATTCCGAGTTCAACTTCCCGGTGCTGGCTTCGCTCGACCTCACGGCCGCCATCCGCTATTCGGATTACTCGACCTTCGGCGACGCCACCACCGGCAAGGCGGGTTTCCGCTGGCAGCCGGTCGAAGATCTGGTGATCCGCGGCACTTATTCGCAAGGCTTCCGTGCGCC
>JAKFDG010000470.1:0-9300 GCA_036677285.1 Pseudoxanthomonas sp. | reverse complement strand
TGAATTCCGTTGCGGTACGCTCGAAGTACCGGAGGATCCTTCGCGTCCGGATGAACGCAGGATCGGTTTGAACGTGCTGGTGGTGCCAGCGCTGAAGCCGCAGGCGGGTCGCGTGCCGTTGTATTCCCTGTCCGGCGGACCGGGGATGGCGGCCACCGAGGAAGTGTATTTCTGGGCAACCGATGGTGGCGCTCATCGCCAGCACCGCGACATCGTACTGATCGACCAGCGCGGCACCGGAAAGTCCAATCCATTGCGTTGCCCGGCGCTGGAAAACAGGAACCTGTCCGGGTCGATGTATCCACTTGGCGCCGTGCGTGCCTGTCGCGAAAAACTGGAGCAGGGCGCCGATCTGGCCCAGTACGGCACCGCCAATGCCGTGGGCGATATCGACGCGGTGCGACGTGCGCTGGAGCATGGAAAGATCGACCTGGCTGGCCTGTCCTATGGCACCCGGCTCGCGCAGGCCTATCTGCGCAAGCATCCAGCGCAGGTGCGGACAATGGTGTTGCTGGGCAGCGTGCCTTTCACGACCAGGATCCCGCTTGACCACGCGCCTGGCGCACAGGCCGTGCTCGATGCGATCTTCGCCGCCTGCGATGCGAATGCGCCCTGCCATGCAGCTTTTCCGCAGTTGCGCCAGGAATGGACGCAGGTGCTGGAACGACTGGATAACGGTCCGATCGAAACCACTTTCACCTCGAAGGAAGGCGTGAGCGAGGTGAACATCGAACGAGGTGCATTCGGCGAGGCATTCCGTTCGCACCTGCTGACGACCCCCGGTCAGCGCAAAGTGCCCTATGTGATCCACCAGATGGCGGCAGGGAATTTCCAGCCGTTCCTTGCTTCCCTCATGCCGCTGGAAGGCAGCGAGATCGCCGGCGGCATGTATCTGTCGGTCATGTGCGCGGAAGATAGCTTGCGGATCACGCCGGAGGAACGCACCGAGCGCAGCGCCGGCACGTTCCTGGGCACGTATCGGGTGGACGAGCAGATAAATGCATGCCGCGAATGGGGCGCGACGGCATTGCCGGATGCACAGTTCCCGCCGCTGACGTCGGACGTACCGGTGCTGCTGATGGCCGGTTCGATGGATTACGTCACCCCTGATCGCTGGGCATCGGAGATTGCGAGGGGCCTTCCGAACGGACGCGTGATCGTGTTCGAGGGGCTGGGCCATTTCCCGATCGGCCTCGACGGCATGGAATGCTATGACCGGTTGATTGCCGACTTCTTCGAGCAAGGTTCGGCCGCTGCCCTCGACCCTGGTTGCAAGGCAGGCATGAAGCCACCCCCGTTCGTGCTCGCGGAGCCGGCGGCCGGGGCTCCGTAGCCGGAACAATCCGCAGTACGGCAGCGGGCACGCCATCACTTCGGCATTCATATCCGTGCGGATATCCTCCGGACTCATCGAACGGCATTACGGAGGCGACCATGGCAACCGGCTGGGCAGGCGACGGCGCCGTGCAGGACCAGATCGACGCGACCGTCAAGGACGGGATCAAGCGCGCACGCAGCCAACTGCCGCAGGGGCCGAGCCTGACCCATTGCGAAGAATGCGATGCGCCTATCCCCGAAGCCCGGCGCAAGGCCGTGCCGGGCGTGCGCCTGTGCGTGCCGTGCCAGGAAGCGCGCGACCAGGAAGAGGGTGCCCACGCCGGTTACAACCGGCGCGGCAGCAAGGACAGCCAGTTGCGCTGATCTTCCCGGTGCGGACGAAACAAGGAACCCATATGCGCAATACGATCCTGCTGTCCTGCCTGTTGGCCTTCGCTATCGTTCCGCATGCAGCGGCGCAACAGACGGCAGCGACGGTTGCGCACGTCCGCTATTCCGGCGGTGACGGGCTGACCATCAAGAAGGCCATCGTCATCGCTGGCGCGAAGACCGCCGGCGAAGGCATGGCGGCGGAACAGGAATGGATCCGCACGAATTTGCCGGGCGCCAGCATCGAATCGCAGGGCCGGGTGACCGGGCCGCCGCACTACGACGTGATCACCGTGAGGCTTGCCACGGGCGAGCGCAGGGACATCCACTTCGACATCACCGCGTTTTACGGCAAGTGACCCGATCCTGGCTGCGACTGCGCGACCCAAAGGAGAGTGCACATGGCAACCCTGCATCACCAGGTGTGGATCGACGCACCGATCAGCAAGGTATACGCCGCGCTGGCCACCGCCGAGGGACTGGGCAACTGGTGGGCACCGCACACCACCACCGAAACCGGCGCCGGGATCGTGCTGTCGCACAACCCCGGGGAGCAGCACGGAGAGGTGCGGATGCGCGTCCTGGAAGCCCGGCCCGAGCAGCGCGTGGAATGGGAAATCGTCAGCACCCATCCCGCGCAGAGCCCGGCTTCGGCGTGGACCGGTACGCACATCGCCTTCGAACTGCACCGCAGGGACAACCCGCACCTGTGGAGAGGAATCGAGAGCGATTCGCAGGCGCTGACCGTGCTGGAGTTCCGCCATTCCGGCTGGGACCGGAGCAGCGACTACTTCGGCTTCTGCAATTTCGCCTGGGGCGAAGCGCTGCTGATGCTCAAGAAATGGTGCGAGGCGGAATAGGTATGCTTGCGCCAACAGACGTGCCTGCCCCGGGGACATGATGCAGACGATTTCATGGAGCGACTTCGAGAAGGTGGAATTGCGCGTGGGTCGCGTCATCGATGCGACCTTGTTCGCCGAGGCGCGCCAGCCGGCGTACGTGCTGCAGGTGGACTTCGGTGGGGAGGTCGGCGTGCGCAAGTCCAGCGCGCAGGTCACCGCGCTGTACACGCCAGAGGAACTGGTGGGCAGACTGGTGGTAGCGGTGGTTAATTTCCCCAAGAAGCAGATCGGCCCGTTGAGGTCCGAGTGCCTGGTCACCGGCTTCCACAATGAAGACGGCCATGTCGCCTTGTGCGTACCCGACCGCGAAGTCCCGCTGGGAACCAAACTGCTGTGAGCCGTTGGATGTCCGCCGATCTGATGCTGCCCGCTGGCCAGCAATCCGCGCTCGAAGCTGCGTATGCGACGCCGCCGCGCGCGTACCACAGCTTCGGGCATGTACAGGAAGTGCTGCGCCATTACACCGATGTAGCTGTGGGTCCGGGCTGGACCCAGCCCGACGAAGTGCGCCTTGCGGTGCTCTACCACGATGCGATCTACGAAGCCGGGCGCAAGGACAACGAGGCGCGCTCCGCGGAACTGGCCACGGCCCATATCGCGCGGTGGCTGCCGGAAGCGGGCGTGGATGCGTTGCGGGTCGCCGAGCTGATCAACCTCACCGCGCGCCACGGCCAGTTCTCGCCCGCTGATTTCGGCGACGACGGGCTGTCGCTGGATACCTGCCACTTCCTGGATTGCGATATGGCGATCCTGGGCGCGGATGCGGCGCTGTTCGACGCTTACGACCGGGGCATTGCCGAGGAATACCGCGGGCATGTGCCGGCGATCCTGTTCAAGTTCAACCGGCGTCGTTTCCTGAAGGGGCTGCTGGGGCGGGAACGCATTTTCCTCAGCGAGTATTTCCACCAGCGCTATGACGCCGCCGCAAGGGCGAATCTGCGTCGCGTTATCGGCTAGCAGGATCCACGGGCTTCCCGCATTCCAGATGCGTCAGGTACAGCCGCAGGTCGAATTCCAACTGGTGGTAGTCCGGCGCCATGTGCATGCACAGCTGGTAGAAGGGCTTGTTGTGTTCGCTTTCCTTCAAGTGCGCCAGTTCGTGAACCACGATCATCTTCAGGAGCTCCGCGGGTGCATCGCGGAACACACTGGCGATGCGGATTTCGCGGCTGGCCTTCAGGCGGCTGCCCTGCACGCGCGACACCGCGGTGTGGGTGCCGAGGGCGTGCTTCACCACGTGCAGCTTGCCGTCGTAGATCACCTTGTTCAACGGCTCGGCCTTGCGCAGGTAGCGATCCTTCATCGCCACGGTGTATTCGTATAGAGCCTTGTCGTTGCGCACCGCGTGCGCTTCGCCGTACTTGTCGCGCAGGATGCCGCCAAGGCGGTCCTGGTCGATCAGGGCGCGCACCTGCGACAGGATGTGTTCGGGGTAGCCGGCGAGGTACTTCAGGGGTTGCATGGCGCCACGATAGCGCGCGGCGGCCGTTGCAACAGCGGCAGCGCGGCCTGGATCAGCGGCCCGATCGCCAGCGCATACAGCAGGGTGCCGAATCCGAGGGTGCCGCCCAGAAGGAAACCGGCCAGCAACGCACTGCCTTCGATCAGCGTGCGCACCAGGCGCAACGACCAGCCGCTGCGCCTGGCCAGGCCCGTCATCAGGCCATCGCGCGGGCCGGGACCGAAATTGGCGCCGATATAGGCGGCGGTCGCGAAAGCATTCAGCACGATGCCGCCGGCCAGCAGGGCGATGCGCGCGGCCATGCCGACATCCGCCAGCGAATCGCCGATCAGGTGCATGGTCGCGTCGAACACCAGCCCGATCACGATCACGTTGCTCACCGTGCCGAAGCCCGGGCGCTGGCGGATCGGGATCCACGCCAGCAGCACCAGTGCGCCAACGATGATCGACACCCGGCCCATCGGCCAGTCGCCTTGCAGCGCGATGCCCTGGTGCAACACGTCCCAGGGCATCAGGCCCAACCGTGCCTGCAGCATCAACACCATCGATACGCCATAGGCGATCAGGCCCAGGTACAACTGCAGCAGACGCCGGGACATGCCGGGCTCCAAGTAGGGCAGGGAGAAGGCGACGACGCAGCGGCATCGCGCCACGGCATTGTAGGAGTGATCGGCCAGGGGTTGATTCTTACCCATGGAACGCAGCATTGCCCGGGCATCAGGAGGGTGCTTGCGGCGCTACAGTAGGCGCATGCAGACGCCGAACAATCCGCCGCCGCTGCGTCCCACCGAACCCGATCCCGCGGATTGCTGCGGCGAGGGTTGCGCTAATTGCGTCTACGACCTCTACGAGGCCGCACTGCTGCGCTACGAGGAGAAGATGGAGGAATGGCGGGCGCTGCAACAACGGGCGTAAGGGCGACGCGAGTCGCGAAACAGAAGGATGTCCCAGTCGCGACTTGCGTCGCTCCTACGCGGGGATTGTCGCGTCGTGGTCGTAGCGCTTGCGGTAGATCTCGCGTTCGTCGCGGCAGTATTCGCTGCCCATGGCGAACTTGCGGCAGATCGTGGGGCGCTGCTCGTAGATGCTGCAGCACATGCGCAGCGGATCCACCGCCACGCACCAACCATCCTCGCCATGCGCCATCACCTCCACCCCATGGTCGTTGCGTTCGACCAGGTGGCGCGGCACGTCGTCTTCCGGCATCAGCACCACGGTTAGGCGACAGCACACCGCGTCGCAATTGGTGCACGACACGCTGTCGTCGGCTTCATCGACCAGGCGCAGATCGATCTTCATAGCAAGACCTGGGCCGCGCCCGATTGTGGCGTGCCGCGCCGGTAGCTGAGCAGGCGCCCGCGGAACGGTTCCACATCCTTCTCGTCGAAGCGGCTGCGCTGCTCGGTGGCGACATAACCCTGCGCGGCCATGGCGCGGGTGAACGGCGCGCTATTGCCGCGGCCGGGATCGGTGACCAGCAGTTCGGCGTCGGGCCGGGCGTGGCGCAGCATCATTCCCGCGATCTGCGCGGCGTGGTCGCGTTCGTAGAGGATGTCGCTGCCGATGATCAGGTCGAAGCTGCCCAGGTTCGCATCGGGCACGGTCCACGGCAGGTCGCGATAGGTCACCGCGGGCAGGTCGTTGAGGCCGGCGTTGTAGGCCAGGAACGGTTCGGCCAGCGGATGGTGATCGCTGGCGACCACGTCGGCGCGGCGATGCGCCAGCACCAGGCTGGACAGGCCCAGGCCGCAGCCCAGTTCCAGGATGCGCTTGCCGGCGATGTCGAAGGTGCTCATGGCCTCGGCCAGCACCCGACCCGACGGCCAGACCTGGCCGAACAGGCTCCACAGCGCCGACGAAATGCCGGCGCGCTGCGCATGACCGGTGGGATCGGCGAACTGCTGCAGGTCGCTGAGCGCACGGATGCGGTAGTCGTGTCCACCCAGGCGGACGGTGAGCAAGCGGGTGGTATAGCCCGGCATGGGCGCTCCCGTGGGGGCGTCGCCCCGCAGGCGGGGCAGAAAGAACATTCATCCCGGAGGCGGGACGAAGGACGCGAGGAAGGGAGCGAAGCGGGCGACTGGATTGCGGTCGGGCGGGACGCGCGAACGGACGTGTTGCGGCTGTCATCTTACCCGCATGCCGGAAATACCGTGTTCACCTTGCTGCACGGCGCTGCCATGAATCCGTAACCGGACCGACATAGCCTTGCCAGGCATGGATATCTTGATGCTGTCCGACGTGTACTTCCCGCGCGTGAACGGCGTCTCCACGTCGATCCGCACCTTCGCCCGCTCGCTGGTGCACATGGGGCACAGGGTGACCCTGGTCGCCCCGGCCTACGGCCCCGGGTCCGACGCGGCCGATCAGGACGCCGGTTTCGAGATCATTCGCCTGCCGGCGCGCACGATCTTCTTCGACCCGGAGGACCGGCTGATCAAGGCGTCGGCGTTGCGCGCCATCGAGTCGGAACTCGTGGGTCGGCGCTGGGACGTGATCCATGTCCACACCCCCTTCCGCGCCCATGCGCTGGGTGTGCGCCTGGGCAAGCGCGGCGGATGGCCCACGGTCGAGACCTACCACACCTATTTCGAGGAATACGTCGCCCACTACCTGCCGTGGCTGCCGGGGTCGTGGCTACGCACCTTCGCGCGGCGCATCTCGCGGCATCTCTGCCACGGCGTCGACCACCTGATCGTGCCCAGCCAGCAGATGGTGGAAGTGCTGGATCGCTACGGCATCCGCACGCCGTCCACGGTGATCCCGACCGGCATCGACCTGGAGGAATTCGGCGGCGGCGACGGCGCGCGTTTCCGCGCAGCGCATGGCATCGCGGCGGAACGGCCCACGCTGGTCACGGTCGGCCGCTTGGCGGTGGAGAAGAACATCGGCTTCCTGTTGCAGGTGGCGAAGCGGGTGGTGGCCGAAATTCCTGACTTGCTGTTCCTGATCGCCGGCGAAGGCCCGGATGCGGCGCGGCTGAAGCAACTGACGGCGAAGCTGGGATTGCAGGACAACGTGCGCTACTTCGGTAACCTGGACCGGCGGACGACGCTGCTGGATGCGTATCGCGCCGGGGACGTGTTCGTGTTCGCTTCGCCGACCGAAACCCAGGGGCTGGTGCTGACCGAAGCGATGGCCCTGGGCGTGCCGGTGGTGTCGACCGCGGTGATGGGTACCGCAACGGTGTTGCGCGATACACGGAGCGCGGTGGTCAGCGCAGAGGACGTTGAGGAATTCGCGGCGCACGTGGCGCGGTTGCTGGGTTCGCCGGAGGAACGCGCGCGGTTGTCCGCCGCGGGCCCGGGCGATGCACAGGCGTGGAGCACCGACACGCTGATGCGGCAGGTGGTCGAGCTGTACCGGGGCTTGGCGGGGATCCGCGATCCCGTAGGATGGGCGCGGACCCTCGATCAACCCAGCAGGAAAACCCCATGATCCAGCGATTCGAAACCGGCCCGCGCATGTCGGAGATGGCGATCCACAACGGCACGGTGTACCTGGCCGGCCAGATCGCCGAAGACGCGGGCGCCGATATACGCGGACAGACCCGACAGGTGCTCGACGCCATCGACGCGCTGCTGGCGCAGGCGGGCAGCGACAAGGGCAGGATCCTGCATGCGCAGATATTCCTCACCGATCTGGGCAATTTCGCGGCGATGAACGAGGTATGGGAGGCCTGGGTGGTGCCCGGGCAGACTCCGACCCGGGCCACGGTGCAGGCTGCACTGGCGAAACCCGAATGGAAGATCGAGATCGTGGTGACCGCAGCGATCTGACGGAAATCGCGGGGCATGAAAAAAGGGCGGGTTCCTGCATGGAACGCACGCCCCGGGACGAATGCGCCGGGTCCGGCGCGTCGTCGGTTTACTTGTTCTTCTTCTTTTCCTGCTTCTCGGCGCGCTTTTCCTTCAAGGTCTTGGTGGGCGCCTTCTTTTCGCTTTTCTTCTGGTCCATACCCTTGCTCATACAACCCTCTCGTCGGTGTGCCGCTGATGTGATCGGTGGAAACGCGCGCACCGGCGTGGTCGGTGCGATGCCTAGTGTCGGCAACCCGGTGCGTCGGCGTCAATCGCCGTCAGGTCGCGCGCAGGATCGTAAGGCCGTGATTCAGAACTTCTCGCCGACCGGCAGGTAGCGCCATTCGCCGACCGGCATCTTGCTCAGGGGGATGCGACCGATACGGATGCGGCGGATGTCCAGCACTTCCAGTCCGACCTGGGCGCACATATGCCGCAACTGGCCCGGGCGCACCGCCTTGATCGCGAAGCGCAGCCGGTTCTCGCTCTGCCAGCTGACCTTGCAGGGGGGCAGGGCGCGGCCCTGGTAGAGCATGCCGTCGCAGAGCTTCGGCAGCCCCCAGGGCAGGAGTTCGCCTTCGACTTCGACCACGTATTCCTGTTCGATCATGTCGGCGTCCTCGCTCAGGCGGCGCCAGACCCGGCCGTCCTGGCTCAGCACCACCAGCCCGCCGGCCTCTTCGTCCAGCGGCATCAGGGGCGTCAGGCGCACGAAATGGCGCTTGAGCACGCGCACTTCCGGATCGTCGCCGGCAGTGCGCGACTCGGGCGTGGCCAGCTTGGGCGTGGCCTCGAAGGCGACTCCGGCAGGCTTGTGCAGCAGCAGGGTCGCCGGTTCGGCCACGCTCAGGTCGGCCTCGGGGTCGATGAGGACGACTTGGTCGGTAACCGGGTGTTGCGGGGCGTCGATGACCTCGCCATCCACGGTGACCCAACCGCCCTGGATGTACTGGTCGGCCTCGCGCCGGGAACAGCCGGCGATTTCGGCGACGCGTTTGGCAAGGCGGACGGGCTCGGTCATGAACGGGAAGCTGCGATCGGGGCTGTGCAGTGTAAGCGCTGGCATAGGAAAGGCCGGTTTTATTGGCCCGTTTTCGCCGGCCTGGGCTCCCGCACAGGCACAATAGGCACCCCCGGACGCCGAACCCCATTGGATGAAGACCCCGCAAGGCCTGCAAGCGCTGATCGACGATGGCGTGATAGACGAAGTAATGCGCCCGTTGAAGAGCGGCAAGGAGGCGGCGGTCTACGTGGTGCGCTCCGGCGACGACGTCCGTTGCGCCAAGGTCTACAAGGACATGGCCCAGCGCAGCTTCAAGCAGCGCGTGCAGTACCAGGAAGGGCGCAAGGTGCGTGGCAGCCGCCAGGCGCGCGCGATCGGCAAGGCCAGCAACTACGGGCGCAAGCAGCAGGAAATCGCCTGGAAGAA
>JAKFDG010000469.1:0-9982 GCA_036677285.1 Pseudoxanthomonas sp. | reverse complement strand
TTCTACAACTGGCCAGCCAGCGCCGGTGCGCGCCCGTCCATCGTCGGCAAGTACGACGAGGCCGGCGAGTGGATTTTGCCGTCCACCGGCGAGTTGACTCCAGCCACGATCGCCGGCGTCATCGGCCGCCGCATCCAGCGTTTCTTCACCACTGAGTCCATCGAGCAGCGCCTGCGCTGGATGGAGGAGAAGGAAGCGGAGATGGCCCTGCCGCGCGCCAACTTCCCGCGCGTGCCGCATTACTGCAGCGGCTGCCCGCACAACACCTCCACGGTAGTGCCGGAAGGTTCGCGCGCGCTCGGCGGCATCGGCTGCCATTACATGGTGACGTGGATGGACCGCGACACCGACACCTTCACCCACATGGGCGGCGAAGGCGTGACCTGGTCGGGGCAATCGCCGTTCACCGAGACCGAGCACGTGTTCCAGAATCTCGGCGATGGCACCTATTTCCATTCCGGTTCGCTGGCGGTGCGCCAATCGATCGCCACCGGGGTCAACATCACCTACAAGATCCTCTACAACGACGCGGTGGCGATGACCGGCGGCCAGCCGGTGGACGGCACCTTGTCCGTGCCGCAGATCGCCCACCAGATGCGCGCCGAAGGCGCGCAGACGATCGTGGTGGTCAGCGACGAGATCGAGAAGTGGTCGAAGCCGGAGATCTTCCCGTCCGGCGTCGAGTTCTTCGATCGCAAGCGCCTGGACGAAGTGCAGAAGCAGCTGCGCGAAGTGAAGGGCACCAGCATCCTGATCTACGACCAGACCTGCGCGACGGAAAAACGCCGCCGCCGCAAGCGCGGCAAGCTGGTCGACCCGCAGAAGCGGGTGATGGTGAATACGCTGGTCTGCGAAGGTTGCGGCGACTGCGGCGTGAAGAGTTTCTGCGTGTCGGTGCTGCCGAAGGAAACCGAGTTCGGGCGCAAGCGCGAGATCGACCAGTCCAATTGCAACAAGGACTATTCCTGCGTCAATGGTTTCTGCCCCAGCTTCGTCACCGTGCATGGCGGCGGGCCGCGCAAGGGCAAGAAGAAGGATCCGGCCGAACTGCTCGCCAGCCTGCCCGCGCCGGTGTTCAAGGCGGATTTCGAGAAGCCCTGGAACATCCTCATCACCGGCGTCGGCGGCACCGGCGTAGTCACCATCGGCGCGCTGCTGGGCATGGCCGGGCACCTGGAAGGCAAGGGCGCCAGCGTGCTCGACCAGACCGGCCTGGCCCAGAAGGGCGGCGCGGTCACCACCCACATCCGCGTCGCGAAGACGCCGGAAGACATCCACGCGGTGCGCATCGCCGCCGGCGAAGCCGACCTGGTGCTGGGCTGCGACATGGTCGTGGTCAACGACTACTGGGTGCTGTCGAAGGTGCGCGGCGAACGCTCGCAGGTGGTGCTGAACACCTACGAAGCGATGCCCGGCACCTTCACCACCCGCCCGGACATGGAATTCCCCGCCACCGGGATCATTTCCGCCGTGACCCAGGCGCTGGGCGGACGCGCGCCGCTGCAGGTCGACGCGACGCAGCTGGCTACCGCGCTGATGGGCGATGCGATCGCGGCGAACCTGTTCATGCTCGGCTATGCCTGGCAGCAGGGCCTGGTGCCGATTTCGTATGACGCGATCATGCGCGCCGTGGAATTGAACGGCGCCGCGGTCGAGATGAACCGGCAGGCCTTCGCCTGGGGCCGCCTGGCCGTGGTCAATCCTGTCGCGGTCGCCGAGGCCGCGGGCCTGATCCACAACACCCAGACCGAATCCGAGCGCACCCCGCACAACCTGCAGATCCTGCCGCCGGGCGAATGGGAAACCAGCGAATGGGCCAGCCCCAGCGCCCCGCGCACCCCGGACAACGAACACGAAGTGCGCGGGCTGCAGGACGCCGGCAGCGGCGACAGCAACCTCGCCTTCCTGCCACTGGACGACCTGCGCCTGTCGCGTTCGCTGGACGAACTGATCCAGCGCCGCGTCGCGTTCCTCACCGACTACCAGAACGCCGCCTACGCGCAGCGCTACAGCAGCCTGGTCGACAAGGCGCGCGATGCCGAGCACATGCGCGCGCCCGGCTCGACTGCGCTGAGCGAGGCGGTGGCGCGCTATTTCTTCAAGCTCATGGCCTACAAGGACGAGTACGAAGTCGCGCGCCTGTACACCAGCGGCGACTTCAAGCGGAAACTGGAACAGCAGTTCGACGGCGACTACAAGCTGCACTTCCACCTGGCGCCGCCGTTGCTGGCGAAGAAGGATGCGCAGGGCCGGCTGATCAAGCAGGAATTCGGCCCGTGGGTATTTACCGCGTTCAAGTGGATGGCGAAATTCCGGTTCCTGCGCGGCGGCGTGTTCGACATCTTCGGCTACACCGAGGAACGCAAGGGCGAGCGCCAGTTGATCGGCGACTACGAAAAGACCATCGGCGCCCTGGTTGCATCGCTGGATTCGGTCAACCTGCCCCTGGCCGTCGAGATCGCCAGCATCCCCGAACACATCCGCGGCTACGGCCACGTCAAGGAAGCGCACCTGCACACCGCCAAGGCGCGCGAGGCGGCGTTGCTGGCGAAGTGGAACAACCCGCGCGAGATCCCGTTGGTGCAGGCGGCCTGATCGAACAAGATGGATGTAGGAGCGGCTTCCAGCCGCTCCTACGGATTATTTCACTCGCGCTTGAACTCGATCACCTGCCCGCCCTGGCGCAGCGTCACCGATGAAGCGGGGGCATCGCCCGGCGTGAACTCCAGCGAGGCTTCCACGACCTTCAGGAAGAACTTCGTCGGCGATTCGGCGAAGATCTCGAACGCCGGTTGCCCCGACAGCTGCGTGGTCAGCTTGTCTTCCTGCAGGGCCACGCTCATCACCATGCCCTGGTGCGCGTATTTGCCGACCAGCCGCTCCAGCGCCGGCTTCGGCAACGCGATCGAATCGCGCTCGGTCGGCAGCGGTTCGTCCGAACGCTTCACCACGTCGCCCTCGCCTTCGTCATCGGCGAAGAAGCGCATGGCCGAGATTCCACCGGCGGCATCGCGCTCGAACGCCATGCGCGACAGGCCCTCATCGAACAGGAACACGTCCTTCGCTATCGGGATCAAGGCATACGCGGGACTGCCGGTGCGCTGCGAGGTCAGCTTGCCGTCGACCACGCGCAGCGCGCGCGCGGCGTCCTTGTCGATGCGGTAGACGCCTTCGTATTGCTTGAGCGTGGCGGCGTCGACCGCGATCGCCTTCTTCTCCGGATACGGCTTGCCGATGGCATGGGCCGCGAGCATCCGCGCCAGCGTATCCGTGCCCAGGCCGGGAGGACCGCCGCTGTCGGCGTTGTACAGCGCGGCCACGGTGAGATCTTCTTCGGGCAGGTAGAGCAGGAACGTGCTGAAGCCGAAGATGCCGCCGCCGTGCTGGAGCATGCCCTGGCCGCGGAGCTGTTCGTGGGTGATGCCGAAACCGTACTTCTCCTCCGTCGCCTTGCCCACCGGGGTGATCATCTGCCGGTAGCTGTCGGCCTTCAGCACCCTGCCTTCGTGCAGCGCGCGGTTCCAGCGCAGCAGGTCGTCGACGGTGGACACCAGTGCGCCGGCCGCGTGCGGCTGGGTCATGCTGAGGTATTTCGCGACGGCCCACTTGTCGTCGACCAGCGTGTAGCCCATGACGTGGCCCGGGATCATGGCGAGGGTTTCGTCGCCGTAACCGGTGTGCTTCATGCCCAGCGGATCGAAGAAGGATTTCTTCAGGTAGGCGTGCCACGGCATGCCACTGGCGGCCTCGATTACCGCGCCGACCAGCACGTAGCCGGAGTTGTTGTAGTGCCAGCCCGCGCCTGGCGCGAAGTCCGGCTTCTCGTTCTTGAAGGTGTCGATCAGCTGCGCGGTGGTCACCGTCTTCTGGATCGGGCCGTCCATCACCCCGGGCATGTCGGTGTAGCTGCGGATGCCCGAGGTGTGGTTGAGCAGCATCCGCACCGTGACCTTGTCGCCACCCGGGTAGCCGGAAACGAATTTCGCCAATGGATCGTCCAGCGACAGCTTGCCGTCCTCGGCGAGCTTCAGCACGCCGGCGGCGGCGAACTGCTTGGTGATCGAGCCGAGGCGGAACACCTGGTCGGGCGAAAGCGGCACCCCGAGCTCGATGCTGGCCGCGCCGCGCGCGCCGCGATACAGCACTTCGTCGCCGCGCGCGACCAGGACCGCCATGCCCGGCTGAGACGCGTCGGGATACGCCTTTTCCAGCAATGTTCCCGCATAACGCGCGACTTCGGCCTTGGCGGCGGGCGTGGCGGCGGTGGCGGGCTGGACTATGGCAACTGCAAGGAGGAGCGGAAGTATCCAGGCGCGCATGCGGATGCCGGGGCGGGAACGGGACCCGGAGTGTCGCCATTCCCGCCGGTGCCGACAAGCGTGCGGAAAGTCACGACGATGGCTGCTGATCGGAACCGGGGCCAGTGAAGCGTCCGTAGTGGGGAACAATCGATGCGTCCTTCTCCTCGCTTGCGGGGAGAAGGTGCCGAAGGCGGATGAGGGGCGAACGGAGATGTAACGCTTCCGGTATCGACGATCTGCAAGAAGCGGCACGCACCCCTCTCCCGGCCTGTCGGCCACCCTCTCCCCGCCATGCGGGGCGAGGGACGCTTGCTTACTGCTGAGGCACGGTCGGATTGGTCACAGGCGGCGCTTCCTTCTGCAACGCATCAAGGATCTTGCGCCCCGCGCGCCCATCCTGCGGCTGCATGCCGAGGCGTTGCTGTTCCACCACGATCGCGCGACGCGTGAGCGTACCGATCATGCCGTCCGCTTCGCCGATCGCGTGGCCGCGCGCCAGCAACAACGTCTGCAGTTGCTTGCGCTCCCCGCGTCCCAGCCCCGGATCATCGGTCGGCCACGGCGTGACCAGCGCGCCGCCGCCACGCAGGCGGTCGGACAGCGTGGCGATGGCCAGCGCGTAACTTTCCGCGGCGTTGTAGGAATAGATCGCATCGAAGTTGCGGAACACCAGGAAAGCCGGCCCACTCGAACCCGCCGGCAACAGCACGCCCGCTTGCGTGTCGGACGCCACGATAGGCGTGCCATCGACGCGGGTCACGCCGCGCGCGATCCAGTCGGACAACGGGCGCTTGCTCTTCCTGCCGGCGAGCGCCGCATCGAAACCCGCGGGCAGCTTCACTTCATAGCCCCAGGGCTCGCCGCTGCGCCAGCCGGCCTGCTTGAGGTAATTCGCGGTCGAGGCCAGCGCATCGGGAATGCTGGCGACCAGGTCGCTGCGCCCGTCGCCGTCGCCGTCCACCGCGATGCGCTGGTAAGTCGACGGCATGAACTGGGTGTGGCCGAAGGCGCCGGCCCACGAACCGGTGAGGCCTTCCGGTTTCAGATCGCCGGCCTGCAGCAGGTTGAGAGTGGCGAAGAATTCGCTGCGGAAATATTCCTGGCGGCGACCGAAACACGACAGCGTGGACAGCGACACCAGCAACGGCCGCTTGCCGAAGGTCTTGCCGTAGTCGCTCTCCACGCCCCA
This sequence comes from Pseudoxanthomonas sp., assembly GCA_036677285.1. Lineage (GTDB taxonomy): Bacteria > Pseudomonadota > Gammaproteobacteria > Xanthomonadales > Xanthomonadaceae > Pseudoxanthomonas_A. Next base: position 4,492 of record JAKFDG010000469.1, on the reverse strand, counting down.
CACCGCGACCACGCTGGCCGGATCCACGCCGTACTGTTGCGATACCTGCGCCAGGGTCGCGGCGTGGGTGGCAAGCATGGCCTGGCCATCGCTGATGCGTTGTTCGTCGACCAGTGCTGCCAGGTAGTCCCAGATCGGGGTGGTGAACTCGGGCTGCGCGTCGAGCAGTTCCAGCACGCCCATGTCGGGCGCGAGATCGCGGGTGTAGGTGTCGAAGGAATCGCCGGACACGCCGGCCGTCGCGGCCTGGTTGCGCAGGCCGGCGAGACAGTCGTCGAACACCAGGTCGTCGGCACGGGCGGGAAGCGCGCCCGTGCCCGCTAGCAATACTGCGCCAAGCATCAGCTGGGTCTTCATGCGGATCTCCTTGGTATTCGGATCCGATTGTAGGGGCGCCCTACTTGAGCGGCAGGTGAAGCGCCTTTCCTGGCGTGGCCCTGCAAGGAGCCACTCAGTTGCGTGGCGCGAGAACCTGCTGCAGGCGATCGGGCGTGCCGCCGATGCGCTCTAGGTGCGGATAACGCAGGCCTCCGTGGTAATCGATGCGCGCGCTGCGATAGGCCTCGCCCTGTCGCAGCAGCAATTCGATCGATTGCGTCCCCGGCTTCGCCGCGATGACCGCGCGTTTCAGGCGCTCGGGCTTGTAGGCGATGCCGTTCACCGCCACCACCTGCATGTCCTTGGCGATGCCGGCCCGATACGCCGGACCGTCCCACAGGACTTCGTTGATCCTGCCCTCGTCGCTGGCGATGCTCAGGCCCAGCGAAAAGCGGAAGTCGTCGTATTCGCCGTCGCCCTCGGCATCGGCGATCGCGGCATTCGGCGTGTCGTTGTAGACGAGCTTCCAGCCCGCGCGCGCCAAACCCTCGAGCGGAGCCGCGGGGCCATGGCGGTCGACGCGATCGCGCAGGTAGGCCGCCCAGTCATGGGCCTGCACGCGATCCAGCGCCTGGACCACGTCGTCGAAAGCGTATCGCCGGGCCTCGACCCTGCCACCGTATCCGCCTAGAAAGGCGCGCGCGAAATCATCCAGCGAACGCTTGCCCTTCGACAGCTCGCGCAGCCGCATGTCGACGTCCAGCCACACCAGGATGCCTTCGTCGTAGAAATCGTAGCCGCGCTGCCAGCTCTCCCACGCCTGCGGCGCATCGTTGAAATCCACGATGCCCTGGTAAACGGTGTCCTGCAGGTTGCGCCAGGCACGGCCGGCGCGATGCGCGTACGTCGCGGCGGTCGCGGCGATCACTTCCTGCGCCTGCGGCGGCGTGTACAGGCCGGCGCGCGTGGCCAGTACCCACGCCCAGAACTCGGTCTGGCCTTCGTACACCCACAGCAGGTCGTCCTGCATCGGCGTGTTGTAGTGCGGGGTCCACAGCATCGCCGGGCGCATGAACTTGCCGTTCCAGCTGTGGACGTATTCGTGCGGCAGCAGGTAGTTGTCGGTGAACGGCGCATCGCCGGTCAGGTAGCCGGGGAACGTGCCGTTCTCGCTGGACTGGTGGTGTTCCAGGCCGATGCCGCTGAACTGGTCCGACAGCGCCAGCAGGAAATCGTAATGCGCGAACGGGCGCGCGCCGAACACGCGGTCGGCCTGCTTCACCAGCGCGCGGTGCGCGGCGAGGATTTCCGGCTTGGCCTCGAGCAGTTCCGGCGCATCGGCGACCACGTCCAGATGCACCGGGACCTTCGCGCCCGGATCCAGGTCGAAGCGCCTGAAATACCGGCCGGCGTAGACCGGGGAATCGAGCAGATCGACGAGAGCAAGCGCCTGAAAGCGAATCACGGCACCCTCGGTTCCGGCCGTCTCCAGTGCGCTGCCGAACTGCCAGCCTTCAGGCAGGCGCAGGCTGGGTTCGAAGCGGATCCGGCGCGCATCGTAACCGGCCGGGTACAGCAACAACCGCGACCACTGCACGGACATCAATTCGGTGGTCATCGCCACCCGGCCCTGGTCGTCGGCGGTGGGCGAAAGCGACTGGAACTCGATGTCGAGCGTCGTGACGCCGGGGGGCACTTGCAGATGGAACGCGTAGACGTCCAATGGATCGCGCTGCCACTCGATGCGCTGGTCGTTGCCGGCGACCAGAAGGCCGGCAAACTGGTTGATCGGACCCGTGGCCGCGTGGTTGCCCGGTATCCACTGTGGATACCAGAGCTTCAAGGGACCCGGTTGGACCGGAATCCGTTCGCGCACCCGGTAGATGCGGCGCGACACATCGGTGGCATCGACCGCGAGCGATATCACTCCAGGGTAGTCCTGGTCGGAAACGGCGGGCGCGGCGGCAGGCACCTGTGCCCGCATGGAAAACGGTAGTCCCAGCAAACAGAACAACAGGATCACGAGCCGCGCCATGCAAGGTCCAGTCACGTGGGAAAGCGGCATTCTGGGCATGTGATGCAGGAACGACAAGCTTGCTGCGGGGTTCGGCTTGGCCGGCAGGATCGCCGACGAACTTCTTGAGGCACGCGAGGTGAGCGCGAGCATCGCGTGCTGCGCGGTGCGGAACCGCTGCATGTAGACAGAACCCGCGGATCGAATCGGACGCTCTTCGATGGGCTTTTCGACATCTTTGCGGACGCGGCTTTTCCTCAGTGCTTTTCCCGGCCTCTGTCTCCCTTGGAACAAATCCCGGGTTGGTTGCTCCTGGCATAAGCGTCACACCGTTATCACGTAAATTAACGAGAAGGGAGGAGAGATGAATCAGTCAAGTTTCCTTACTGAAAGTGTCGCGAAAAAATTGCAGAACTCTTAATTGCGCGGGCAATATATGACGCCTTTATGACGGGCCCCGCTGCGGGCTTCGCGGACGGTGCAAGTCATCCGCCAGGAGGGTCATGTGCACGGCGCTACCAGCCATCAAACCCATTCCATCCCGTTTCTTGTTCCCCGTTGCCTGCGGCTCGCGCGGGATTTTTTGATTCTTCCGGATCGTGTGCATCGAGGGTCCGTTGCAGCCGTGACCGGCACGATTGCGATCCTGATTGCCTGCTTCGTAAGGTATGCGTACGTGGAGAGGCATCATCTGACGGACAGCTTCTTCCATGGCCGCCTTCGGTTCTCGTTCATCGACAGGGGCTATCCCGAAATGTTCGGCTACGGCCTGGAACTGGCGGCCTGCGCACTGTTTTTCCTCTACGCCCGGGCGTGTCGCAGGGAGCAGTGGCATGCCTTCGCGGCGATCCTGTTCGTGACGTTCCTGGACGATGCGTTCGAACTGCATGAAGCGATTGGGCACCTGTTCAATGCCGGGTTCGGTCTATCGCCAGTCGTCGGCGACCTGATCGGATTTTGCTCGACGGGTTTGTTCTCGGTCGCGTTCTGGCTCGCCGGCGCGCGCCTGGTTCATGAGGGGGACTGGCTCCCCTATCTCGTCTTCACCGCTTACTTCGCGATCTTGATCTTCTTCGGTGTCGGCGTGGACGCCGTGCACGGAATGCTGGGAAGAAACGTGTCGCAGACCTTGCTGACCTTGATCGAGGACGGCGGCGAACTCGTAACGACCGCGGTCATCAGCCTGTCTGCATTCGGCATGTGGCTGCGACGGAAGCACGCTGCGATCGCCAGCGGCATGCCGATGGATTCCGCATTGCCGAATCCTTGAGCGCCCATGTTGCGGCGTGTGCGCTCCTTGTACACGGGCATCCTGGGCCAGGCCTCCGACGCTGAAGGCGCCAGGCAGGGGCATGGCCTCGTCCGGGCAGGCTGCGCGGAAACGACAAGCGGGGCCGGAAAGCGTTCTGGCGTCCGCCCGGCCTTCGGCAGGGCGAAGAACGCGCTGCCGTTCATCACCGTGCTGGCCGTCGCTGTCCCCTAGCCCCGTTACAGGTCCATGTCCGGCTCCCCGCCGGCGAGGGCGAGCCCGCGTGGTCTTCAATTCCCTTACCTTCATCGTGTTCTTCGCGCTGGTGCTGGCCCTGCACGCAATGCCGTTCGGCTGGACCACCAAGAAGGTCAACCTGCTGGTCGCCAGCTACCTGTTCTATGCGGCCTGGAACCCGCCGTTCGTGATCCTGCTGTGGGTGTCGACGGTGGTCGACTGGTGGGCGGCGAAGAAGCTGGTGGATGCCCAAAGCCCCAACGCGCGGCGCGCCTGGATGCTGCTGTCGGTGTTCGTCAACCTGGGCATGCTCGGCTACTTCAAGTACGGCGGCTTCCTGATGGAGAACTTCCAGGCGCTGATGGCCTCGATGGGCGTGGCCTACCAGCCGCCCGGGCTCGACATCGTGCTGCCGGTGGGCATCTCGTTCTACACCTTCGCCACCTTGTCCTACACGCTCGACATCTACCTGCGGCGGGCGAAACCAGCGAAGAGCTTCCTCGACTACGCGCTGTTCGTGACCTTCTTCCCGCACCTGGTCGCCGGGCCGATCATGCGCCCGACCGAGCTGGTGCCGCAGTTCGCGCACGAGCGTCGCGCCACGGCCGACCAGTTGCGTTTCGGCCTGGCGCTGATGGTCCTGGGGCTGTTCCAGAAGATCGTGCTGGCCGACG
>JAKFDG010000468.1:0-3595 GCA_036677285.1 Pseudoxanthomonas sp. | reverse complement strand
ACCCACCGTGGCAAATATCAAGTCCGCCAAGAAGCGCGCCAAGCAGGCCGTCGTGCGCAACATGCGCAACACCGGCCAGCGTTCGATGCTGCGCACCGCCGTCAAGAAAGTGCTCAAGGCGCTCGACGCCAACGACGCCGCAGGCGCCCAGGCTGCCTTCGCCGTGGCCCAGCCGATCCTCGACCGCTTCAGCTCGCGCGGCCTGATCCACAAGAACAAGGCCGCCCGCCACAAGAGCCGCCTGACCGCCCGCATCAAGGCGCTGCAAGCCGCCTGATCCGTCGCTGCTCCGGGCCGCACGCCCGGCAGCACGAAAAAACCCGGCAATCGCCGGGTTTTTTGTTGCCCTACGGGCAGCGGCGGGCTCAGCCGGCATTGCGCGCTTCCTGCTCGTCCTCTTTGAGCCGGTCGAAGAACGCCATCACGTCCTTCATGATCGGCCAGGTGCCTTCGCGCGACACCGCGGAAGTCACGTACCAGGGCTGGGTCCAACCCAGTTCGGCGATCACTTCCTTGGCGCGGTTTGCGGCTTCGTCCTCGAACATCAGGTCGGCCTTGTTCAGCACCAGCCAGCGCGGTTTGGCCAGCAACTCCGGATCGTGCCTCTCCAGCTCATGCTCGATCGCGCGCACCTGCTCGGCCGGCGAGATTTCCACCCCGCCCTCCATCGGCGCCATGTCCACGAGGTGAAGCAGCAACCGGGTGCGCTGCAGGTGGCGCAGGAACATCGCCCCCAGGCCAGCGCCGTCGGCCGCACCCTGGATCAGGCCTGGGATGTCGGCGATCACGAAGCTGCGATGCGCCTCCACGCTGACTACGCCCAGGTTGGGATACAGGGTGGTGAATGGATAGTCGGCAACCTTCGGCGTAGCCGCGGAAACCGCGCGGATGAAAGTGCTCTTGCCTGCATTGGGGAAGCCCAGCAGGCCTACATCGGCCAACAGCTTCAGCTCCATCTTCAGCGTGCGCGCCTCGCCCTCGTCGCCTGGCGTGGCCCGGCGCGGCGAGCGCGTCACCGAACTCTTGAAATGCATGTTGCCAAGACCACCCTTGCCGCCCTTGGCCACCAGCAGGCGATCGCCATGCTGGACAAGATCGCCGATCACCTCGTCGGTGCCGACGTTGATGATGACGGTACCGACCGGCACGGTGATGGTCAGGTCATCGCCACCCTTGCCGTAGCGCTGCTGGCCCATGCCGTTCTCGCCGCGCTGGGCGCGGAACGACCGCTGGTGGCGGAAATCCACCAGCGTGCTCAGGTTTTCGTCGGCCTGGACCCAGACGCTGCCGCCGCTGCCGCCGTCACCGCCATCCGGGCCACCGAGCGGAATGAACTTCTCGCGGCGGAAGCCGATGCAGCCGTCCCCACCGTTGCCGGCGATGACATCTATTTCCGCTTCGTCTACGAGTTTCATATCAGTATTTTCGTTTTTCTGGAGGGAAATGAAAAACCCCGCCGAAGCGGGGTCTTCCGATGCTTCGCCGTGGGCAGCTTACGCTTCCGCGACGACGCTCACGGTACGGCGCTTCTTGGCGCCCTTGACCGAGAACTCGACCTTGCCATCGACCAGCGCGAACAGCGTGTGGTCGCGGCCGAGGCCGACGCCGTTGCCCGGATGGAACTCGGTGCCACGCTGACGGACGATGATGTTGCCGGCATCGATGGCCTGGCCACCGTACACCTTGACGCCCAGCATCTTCGGGTTGGAGTCGCGGCCGTTGCGCGAGGAGCCTACGCCCTTTTTATGTGCCATGACCTATCTCCTTACTTGCTGTCACCACCGGCGATGCCGGTGATTTCGATTTCGGTGTAATGCTGCCGGTGCCCCATCTGCTTCTTGTGGTGCTTGCGGCGGCGGAACTTGATGATGCGCACCTTGTCGGCGCGACCATGGGACTTGACGGTGGCGGTGACGGTGGCGCCCTTCAGCGCGTCGCCGAGCTTGATGCCCTCGCCGTCGCCCAGCATCAGGATCTGGTCGAACTTGATCTCCTGGCCGGCTTCGGTCTCGAGCTTCTCGACGCGAATCGTCTCGCCCGTCATCACGCGGTATTGCTTACCGCCGGTGACTAGAACTGCGTACATGGGTGTTTCCTTCTGTAGTTATTTTATTGACCCTGCCGCCATCGAGGGCGGACAGAAGCGGAATTGTAAGGGTTTCAGCAGGTTAGGGTCAATAACCCCCTATCCCGGACTCGAAATGCCTGCCCCCTGGGAATGGCGCCCAGCCCCGGTCGGGGCCGGGGACGGACCGTGAACCTGTCCGGCAACCCGCCAAGCAGCCCTCCAGCGCTTTCAAAACCATCAATTGCCCCCAGATCAGCAGACCGCTACGCTTCCCTGTTGCTTCACGGACCCCCCACCGATGGCCATGGATTTCATCCGCATTCGCGGCGCGCGGACGCACAACCTCAAGAACATCGATCTCGACCTGCCGCGAGACAAGCTGATCGTGATCACCGGCCTGTCCGGGTCGGGCAAGTCATCGCTCGCCTTCGACACCATCTACGCCGAGGGCCAGCGCCGCTACGTGGAGTCGCTGTCGGCCTATGCCCGGCAGTTCCTGAGCGTGATGGAGAAGCCCGATGTCGACCACATCGAGGGCCTGTCGCCGGCAATCTCGATCGAGCAGAAATCGACCTCGCACAACCCCCGTTCCACGGTCGGCACCATCACGGAGATCTACGACTACCTGCGCCTGCTGTACGCACGGGTTGGCCTGCCGCGCTGCCCGGACCATGGCTATCCGCTGGAGGCGCAGACCGTCAGCCAGATGGTCGATCAGGTGCTCGCCCTCGGCGCATCGGCGGAAACCAGCGAACAGCGCTACATGTTGCTGGCCCCGGTGATCCGCGAACGCAAGGGCGAGCACGCCCAGGTCTTCGACCAGCTGCGCGCGCAGGGTTTCGTGCGGGTACGCGTGGATGGCGATCTGTACGAGATCGATGCGGTGCCCGCCCTGGCGCTACGCCAGAAGCACACGATCGAGGCGGTCATCGACCGCTTCAAGCCGCGCGAGGACATCAAGCAGCGCCTGAGCGAAAGCTTCGAGACCGCGTTGAAGCTGGGCGACGGCATGGCTTCGGTGCAGTCGCTGGACAACGCTGCAAGCGCGCCGCTGTTGTTTTCGTCCAAGTACAGTTGTCCGGTCTGCGACTACTCGCTGCCGGAGCTGGAACCGCGCCTGTTCTCGTTCAACTCGCCGGTGGGCGCCTGCCCGACCTGTGACGGCCTGGGCGTGGCCCAGTTCTTCGACCCGGCGCGCGTGGTCGTGCACCCCGAGCTGTCGCTGTCGGCGGGCGCGGTGCGCGGCTGGGATCGGCGCAACGCCTACTATTTCCAGCTGATCGCATCGCTGGCCAAGCATTACCTGTTCGACGTGGACGCGCCCTGGCAGTCGTTGCCGGACAACGTCCGCCACGCGGTGCTGTACGGCAGTGGCAGTGAACTCATCACCTTCAACTACCTCACCGATTCCGGTGGCCGCACCCAGCGCAAGCACAAGTTCGAAGGCATCGTGCCGAACCTGGAGCGCCGTTACCGCGAAACCGAATCGGCCGCGGTGCGCGAGGAACTGGCCAAGTACATCAGCGA
>JAKFDG010000467.1:0-4482 GCA_036677285.1 Pseudoxanthomonas sp. | reverse complement strand
CATGCCGGTTCGATTCCGGCTCCGGGCACCATAACAGGCCAATCGTTGTTCTCCTTATGCGCGCGTTGCGACGCGTTATGCTGAGACCGTACTTGGAGAATCCGGAGGCGTGGTTCGATTCCCGCTCCGGGCACCACCGCCAGTCCACGGGCCGGCCTGAAAGCACGCGAGGCACACGATGAGTCGTTACCTGGCCTATGGATTGAGCATCGCCATGGCGCTGTTCTCGCTGCTGTGGGCGGTTCAGTCGCCGGCCTGGTGGTGGGGCGTGGCCGGTTTCGGCGCCCTGGCCCTGCTCGGTACCTGGGACCTCCTGCAGAAGCGCAGCACCCTGCGCCGCAACTATCCTCTTCTCTCGCATTTCCGCTACGGGCTGGAATCGATCGGCCCGGAGATACGCCAGTACTTCATCGAAGGCGATACCGCCGAGGTGCCGTTCTCGCGCCAGCAGCGGGCGCTGGTGTACCAGCGCGCAAAAGGGGTGAGGGACGTGGTGCCGTTCGGCAGCCAGCAAGGGGTCTACAGCGTCGATTACGAATGGCTCAACCATTCCATGGCCCCGCTGGAGATCGAGTCCCACGATTTTCGCATCACCATCGGTGCCGACCGCGCACAGCCGTATTCGGCCAGTGTGTTCAATATCTCGGCGATGAGCTTCGGTTCGCTCTCGGCCAATGCCATCCGTGCGCTCAACGAAGGCGCGAAACGCGGGCGTTTCTACCACGACACCGGGGAGGGCTCGATATCGCCCTATCACCGCGGACCCGGCGGGGACCTGGTCTGGGAGATCGGTTCCGGTTATTTCGGTTGCCGCGGCGAGGACGGCGGCTTCAGCGAGGAACGCTTCGCGGAGAACGCGCGCACGCCGCAGGTGAAGATGGTCGAGATCAAGCTGTCGCAGGGGGCCAAGCCCGGCCATGGCGGCGTGCTGCCGGCGGCCAAGGTCAGCGCGGAGATCTCGGCCACGCGCGGGGTGCCGATGGGCGTGGACTGCGTGTCGCCGGCGCGGCATTCGGCGTTCTTGACGCCGGTCGGGCTGCTGGAATTCGTGGCGCGCCTGCGCGAGCTTTCCGGTGGCAAGCCGACCGGGTTCAAGCTGGCCATCGGCCATCCGTGGGAATGGTTCGGCATCGCCAAGGCCATGCACGAGACCGGGATCCTGCCGGACTTCATCGTCGTGGACGGGGCCGAGGGCGGCACCGGCGCGGCGCCGGCGGAGTTCATCGATCACGTCGGCGTGCCGATGCACGAGGCGCTGATGCTGGTTCACAACACGCTGATCGGGCTGGACCTGCGCGACCGTATCCGCATCGGCGCGGCGGGGCGCATCACCAGTGCCTTCGACGTGGCGCGGACCATGGCGATGGGCGCGGACTGGTGCAACGCGGCCCGTGGCTTCATGTTCGCGCTGGGCTGCATCCAATCGCAGAGCTGCCACAATGACAAGTGCCCGACCGGGGTAGCCACGCAGAATCCGAGCCGCTGGCGGCACCTGGACGTCGCCGACAAGTCGGTCCGGGTGCACCAGTACCACGACAACACGCTGAAGGCATTGCGCGACCTGCTGGGGGCGGCGGGGCTGGAACACCCGCGGCAACTGGGGCCGGAGCACATCCTGCGGCGCATTTCACCGGTGGAGATCCGTTCGCTGGCGGCGCTGTACCGGTTCCTGGAGCCAGGCGAGCTGATCGACCGGATCCCGGCGCACGCGGTGTTCCGGGACTTCTGGGCGGACGCGCGCAGCGATTCGTTCGCGCCGCCGGCGCGAGTCAGCGCCTTGTGGGACTCCAGGTCGCGTTAGGCCGGTTTGACCAAAAGGGCCGCGACCTTTAACATTTGCGGCCCGATTCGCACCCCATTCGGGCGGTTAGCTCAGCGGTAGAGCATTGCCTTCACACGGCAAGGGTCGCAGGTTCGAACCCTGCACCGCCCACCAGTTGAAACAAAGCCAAAGGCCGCTCTCGAGTGGCCTTTGGCTTTTTTCGTTCGAGCCAATTGCATCCGTCGCCTTAGGTACGAATCAGGCGATCCATGAAGCGGCGATTAGGGCGCCTGACGCGTGCTTTCGCCCCTCAGCAGCGGGTACGGGTTGATCGCCTGGCCTTCCCACCAGTGGCGTTCGGGCCCCAGTACGAATACCGCGAAATGCAGGTGTGGCGCATCCGGGCTGGCGTTGCCGGTGTTGCCGACGTAGCCGATCACTTGGCCGCGCCTGACGTTCTGTCCCTCGGCGATGCCATCGGCATAGCGTTGCAGATGCGCGTAGTAGTAGGCCAGGCGTCCGCTGGGTTCGAACTGATAGAGAGTCAGCCCTCCGCGATCGCTGGTGAAGAGTTTCTCGACGTTGCCATCGGCAACCGCCAGCACCGGCGTGCCGGCCGGCGCCATGATGTCGATGGCGTCGTGTCTCCGGGCTTGGCTCCGGGCATCGGTGAAGGTGTCGCTCAACTGCTCGGGGGTGACGCCTTGCACCGGCAGCAGCAGGCCCGGACCCGCGTCGGCGATCCGGTCGGCGGTGACCGCTGCCGCGGGCTGCGGTGTCGTGCCGTTGATGGGTGGGGGAGGCAATCCTGAGGTCGGGTCCGGTTCCATCCGGGGTGCGGTCGGCACAGAGGCGCGGTCGTGGCTCAGCTCGGCCTCCGTGGTCTGCACGCCGGTCTTCGTCGCCGTCGCAGGAGCGGGGGCAGAATACCAAGCGTCGTACTCTCGATACGCGAGCGCGCCCAGCAACATGCCCAGCAACAGGAGAAGGAGGTACTTCACTATTCCTGCACCACCACCGGTACCGACGCGTCGACCGCGGCGGCCACCGTCAGCGCGTCCCAGTTGGTGAGGCGCTCGCCCAGCGACTCGTCGAGGGTGGCGAAGCCCAGCGCGGGCAGTTTCGAATTCGCGTCCATTTCCTTCGGCACCGCCACGTATGGGCCGGCGACGTCCTCGGCGGTGAGGGTGCAAGGCACAAGCACCGGCGCGGTGTCCGCATTCAATGCGACCCATGTCTGCGCGTCCATCGCACCGCTGATCTCCAGGCCGCGGGCCGCCTGGTAACCAGTGATCGCGCGGCGCAGATTGGATCCTTGCTGCGCGTCGATTTCGCCTGGCCCGAACCAGGCGCGGTCGAGCAGCACCTGTGCGCGCAGGATCGCTGCCGCTCCCTGGGTCGTGGCGGGGTCATTGGAAGGGGTAGGCGTTGCGGCGATGGCTGATGCCAGCGGGGACGAGAAGCCGAGAAGCAGGGCGACGAACAACGGGGATGGCGTAGCCATGGAAAGCCTCCTGGTTTTTCGCAGATTGCCCTGCGTCCACGCCGGCCCGCGTGAAGACCATGAACCGCCCCCTTGTTACGACGCTGTTGAGGCCGCGATCGATGCCGTTCGTGTGTTTCCCAGAGCCTGTGTTTGCTAGTCGGCAACCCGTAAAGGTCGACGTGCGGACAACGAAGTTCCAGATCACCAGGAACCCTGGATACGCCTTCCATTCACATTCCGCAGTGGTTTCTGATCGAACAGAAAATCAGGGTGATCATGAAGGGCTCGTTGACGCAGCATTCGCGAACCCTTAACCGAAACGCGTGCAGATTGCATCGCACCAGGAGGAGAGCAACGATGAAGAATCCAGTGCCCGTGGAAGGCAATCCGCACGGTGATCGCGCCAAGGCGATCTCGCCGGACAAACTGAGGAATACAACCGCGCCCAGGAAGGTCCGCGATCAACCCGGGGATCGGGGCAGTGAGAAGCGGGACGTCGACAAGGATTACGACGGCGCCGCGCGCAAGGATCATTGAGGCCCGGCTTCCGTTGGCGACCTCTTCAAGGAGAACCGAATGAACAACATCCCGAACGATGCAGTCGTGGTCGTGGCGGACGGGCGGGGCGCCCGGGTGTTCCGCAACCGTAGCGACGGACAATCCGTATCGTTGCACCAGTACGACCTGCTCGAGCTGATGAACATGAATGACGAAGGTCCGGCCGGCAGCATGCCGGGCGAATCGACCGGAAAACAGATCGACGAGGCTACGTTCGCCAAGCAGCTCGCGCACGGCCTCAATGAAGGCGCCTTGAAGGATCAGTACGAACATCTGGTCCTGGTGGCCGACCCGATCACCTTGGGTCGCGTGCGTTCGTTGCTGCACAAGGAGACCAGCCGGCGGGTGGTGGCGGAAGTGAACAAGACGCTGACCAATTCCCCGCTGGTGGACATCGAACGGGCGCTGTCCTAGGCCGTTTGCGTGGCCTACCGATCCGACTACGCCGCGACGGAGCCGTCGCGCAGCGAGATCGACGCGCAGGCCGGCGTGACCGTGCTCGAGTTCGGTGCGCCCTGGTGCGGCCATTGTGTCGCCGCGCAGCCTGCCTTGCGCGAGTTGCTGTCGACGCGACCGGACGTCCGCCACGTCAAGATCGAAGACGGTAGTGGCCGGCCGCTTGGACGCTCGTTCGGCATCAAGCTCTGGCCCACGCTGGTGGTGGTGCGCGACGGGC
>JAKFDG010000466.1:0-2840 GCA_036677285.1 Pseudoxanthomonas sp. | reverse complement strand
TCAGCCGAAAAGACCTTGCGTTCAACCGAAAAAACCTTGTGATCAGGGTTGATTCGGTTGAATACAGGGTGCGAAACCCTGTGATCAGGGTGGAAATGCCTGATGACAACCGTTTGCACCTTGATTGAAGGGTCGAATCGCTTTCCGGTTACCTCATCGCAACCGTTGTGGAACAAGGCGAGGAGGAAGGCGCAGTTGTTCCACGCTGCGATGGGGAGCTGCAGGAGGCAACGCTGGGTCCCGGCGTGCGCCGGGATGACGAGGCAATGGGCGCAGGGTGGACTTCGCGACTGTCGAACGGCGGGCCAAGGCCCGCCCTACGTCAACCGAACAGCTTGCCCAGCATCCGCGCGCCGCCGGTCCACACCCCGATCGCGGTGCCGAGGCTGGTCAGGAAGAAATTTAGCAGGATCCGCGCGACCCGGTTCTTCCACCAGCCGCGCACGGTTTGCACGTCGTCGCGCAGGGCCATGAAGTCGGCATGGGTCGGCTTGCGCAGTGTCGCCTCGACGAAGGCGCTGACCGTGCCCGACGCCAGCGCCGGATGCAGCGGGGTCAGCGGCGAGGAAATGAACGCGGCGAGGATGCTGAGCGGGTGGCCGCCGGCGATCGCGCAACCGATCGCGCCGAGGATGCCGGTGGTCAGCACCCACTGCACGACCAGGTCGCTGCCCACGTCGATGCCGCCGCGCCAGAAACCCCAGGCGAAGCCGCCGACGAGGAAGGCAGCGAGGGCGATGGTGAACCACGGCACGTTGCTCTTCTGCGGGACTGATTCGAGGTCGTGGCGTATCGAGAGGGGCGACTCGGTATCCGCGGACAGGTGCCTGGCCATGCCCTGCAGGTGGCCGGCGCCGATCACCGCGAGCACTTCGCGCGCGCCGCTTTCGTGGGTGACGGATTCGCGCAGGCGCGCGGCCATGTAGCGGTCGCGCTCGGCGATCACGGCGTCGTACAGCGCGGGGCTCTCGTTGGCGAATTCACCGAAGCTCGATTCCAGCAGGTCGCCCTGCTTGAGCTTCTCGATCTCGTCGTCGCCGACTTCCTCGTCCGCGAACATCGCCGTCATGATTCCGGCGCTGATCTTGGCGCGGCCCCACCAGCCCAGCCGGCTCAACGCGCGCTTGAAGGTCAGCCCGACCTCGCGGTCGATCAGGTGCAGGGGCAGGTTGCGTTCGCGCGCGTCCACCGCGGCGGCCTTCAGTTCCGCGCCGGGTTCGACGCCCAGTTGCTCGGCCAGGCGGCGCTGGTAGGCGGCCAGCGCCAGGTTGGCCGCGAACAGGTGGGTCTTGCCTTCGCGGATCACTTTCACCAGGTCGAGTTTCGCCAGGGCGTCCGGATCGGTCAGCGACTGCAGGCGTCCGGCGTCGAGCTCGATCGCGATGGTGTCGTAGGCGCCGCTGGCGATCGCCGCGCGCACGGTGTCGACGCTGGTCCTGGAGACATGCGCGGTGCCCAGCAGGGTGTAGCGCACGCCGTCACGTTCGACGACCTGGTGCGGTTGGCCTTCGAGCGGGTTGGCGGAGAGGGGTAGGGAGGAATCGTTCATCGGGAGCCAAGGTTATGTAGGAGCGGCTTCAGCCGCGACCGTATGAGCAGGATTGCGGAAAAGCCACAGGAAAGTGTGGGGTTCCGGTCGCGGCTGAAGCCGCTCCTACAGGGGTTAGGGAGCTTCATCAGCAGGCGCATCGCTGTCGCCCATCCCCAGCGCGCGCTGCATCTGCACGGTATCCAGCCAGCGACCGTGCTTCCAGGCGATGCCGCGGAAAACGCCGATCAGCTGGAAGCCGAATTTTTCGTGCAACCTGATCGACGCGGTGTTGGTGGGTTCGCCGATCACCGCGATCATCTGCCGGTAGCCGCGTGCTTCGCATTCGGCGATCAGGCGTTCGAGCAGCGCCGCGCCAATGCCGCGCCCCTGCCGTCCCGCCGCGACGTACACCGAGTTCTCCACCGTGAAGCGGTAGCCGGTGCGTGCGCGGTAACTGCTGGCGTAGGCGTATCCCAGGAGTTTTCCGCCAACTTCCGCAACCAGGTAGGGATAGCCTGCCTCGACGATGCCCTGCATGCGGCGCTGCATCTCGGCTTCGTCCGGGACGTCGTACTCGTAGGTGTTGACGTGGTCCCGGACTTCCGACGCGTAGATGGCGGAGATGGCCGGCATGTCCGCCGGCGTGACGTCACGGATGATCAGGTCCAAGCGCAGCGTCTCAATCGATGTACCGCTTCAGCAGGTCGCCATAGGCATCGATGCGACGGTCGCGCAGGAACGGCCAGATGCGGCGCACGTGCTCGCTGCGCGCCAGGTCGATCTCGACGCTGAGGATCTCCGCATCGCCACCCGCTTCGGCTATGAACTCGCCTTGCGGCCCGAGCACATGGCTGTTGCCCCAGAACTGGATGCCGGATGCGCCCAAGGGAGAGGGTTCGTGACCGACGCGGTTGCACGACAGCACGGGCAGCCCATTGGCCACCGCGTGGCCGCGGTGGCTGAGGATCCACGCATCGCGCTGGCGGTTCTTTTCGTCTTGCGCATCGTCCGGATCCCAGCCGATGGCGGTCGGGTAGAGCAGCATTTCCGCGCCGGCCAGCGCCATCAGGCGCGCGGCTTCCGGATACCACTGGTCCCAGCACACCAGCACGCCGAGGCGGCCGACCGAAGTGTCGATCGGCTTGAAACCCAGGTCGCCCGGGGTGAAGTAGAACTTTTCGTAGAAACCCGGATCGTCGGGGATGTGCATCTTGCGGTACTTGCCGAGGGTGCTGCCGTCCTTTTCGAACACGACCGCGGTGTTGTGGTACAGGCCGGCGGCGCGGCGCTCGAACAGCGAGCTGACCAG
>JAKFDG010000465.1:0-3596 GCA_036677285.1 Pseudoxanthomonas sp. | reverse complement strand
AAGCCGCTGACCCGCGACGACCTGCGTGCGCGGCTTGCCGAATCGATGTCGCGCAAGGATCGCTAGATCGCGCCGGACGAACGCCGCAAGGCCAGCTTCACCGGGATGGTCCGGCTTTCCGCCGGCTCGTCGTGGACCAGCTTCAACAGCGTTTCCACCAGGATGCTGCCGGCCAGCTTGGTGTCCTGCTGCACCGTGGACAGGCTGGGGTTGACGAAGCCAGCCATCGGAATGTCGTCGAACCCTGCCACTGCGACGTCCTCGGGCACACGCAGGCCGCGTTCGTGCACGGCCTTCATCGCCCCGATCGCGATCAGGTCGCTGGCGGCGAAGATCGCATCGAAACGCGCGCCGCGCCGCAGCAGCTCGCATGCCGCCTCGTAGCCGGACTGTTCGGTGGTGATGGCATCGACTTGCAAGGCCGGCTGGATGCCCAGTCCATTCGTCGACAGCGCATACGCATGGCCGCGATAGCGTTCGAAGAATTCCGGATAGTGGTTCGAGGCGTGGCCAAGGAAGGCGATGTCGCGACGCCCCTGTTCCAGCAGGTGCGCGGTGATGTCATGCCCGCCCTGGAAGTTGTCGCAACCGATCGAGACTCCTGGCTGCCCCGGCAGCACCGCACCCCAGCGCACGAAATGCGTGCCCTGCTCCACCAGCCGCTCCAGCCGCGACTGCGACTCCAGGTAATCGCCGTAGCCGAGCAGGATCAGGCCGTCGGCCTTGTTGCTGTCCTCGTAGTCGGCCTGCCAGTTGTTCGACAGTTGCTGGAACGAGATCAGCAGGTCGTAGCCGCGCAAAGCACAGGCGCGGGTGATGGAGCCGAGCATGGACAGGAAGAACGGGTTGATCTGCGAGTCGTCCGGGGTCGGATCCTCGAAGAACAACAGGGCCAGCGTGCCCGAATGCTGGGTGCGCAGGTTGGAGGCGTTCTTATCGACCTTGTAATGCAGTTCCTCGGCGATGGCCTGGATGCGCTTGCGGGTCTCCTCGTTGACCATCGGGCTGCCACGCAGGGCGCGCGATACCGTGGGCTGGGAAACCCCGGCCAGGTGCGCGATATCCAGTGAGGTGGCCTTGCCCTTGGTCGTCATGGCGCCATGGTCGCAGAAATGACCGGCGGAGGCATGGCGCGCCGCACACCGGGTCCGTCGCGTCGCACCGCGCCGCGCCATCAATCGCGTGCGACATACTCGCGGAAAGCGGCGTAGTCCGCTGGCATGGGATCGGCATGCGCAGGGCGCGCAAGCAGGTCCGCCAGCGCCGGCGGTACCTCAACCGCGCGCCCCAGCAACGGCTCGACCACACTCTCGAACTTGGCCGGATGCGCGGTGGCCGCGACCGCCCAATGCCCGCCAGCGCCCTGCGCGCGCAGATCCTGCAGCACCTTCACCGCCGTGGCGGTATGCGGGCAGAAGATCTCGCCATGTGCTGCATGACGGTCGCGGATAGTGCCGCGGATTTCGTCGTCGCCGACGCTGGCTGCACTGAAGGCCGAACGCAGCGCTTCGTCATCGCCGCGATACAACCAGCGCAGGCGTTCGAAATTGCTGGGCGCGCCCACGTCCATGGCGTTGGCGAGGGTGGCGACGCTGGCCGCGGGCGAGTATTCATCGCCGGAGAAGTAACGTGGCAACACCTGGTTGGCATTGGTCGCCAGCACGATGCGCCCCAGTGGCACGCCCAGCGCCCGCGCGATGATCGCGGCCATGGCGTTGCCGAGGTTGCCGGTGGGAATGACGAAATCGAGCGGCTCCCCGGTTTCCGCGCGATGGCGCAAAGCCGCATGGGCGTAGTAGCTCATCTGCGGCAACAGGCGCCCGAGGCTGATGCTGTTGGCCGAACTGAGCGGCGTTTTCGACTGCAAGCCCTCGTCGTTGAGCGCCTGCTTGACCATGGCCTGGCAATCATCGAACGACCCCGCCACGCGCAACGCGGCGATGTTGTCGCCGAAGCAGCCCAGCTGGTGCGCCTGCCGCGGCGACACGCGACCGTCCGGATATAGCACGACCACGCGCAGGCCGGGCTGGCGATGGAACGCTGCGGCTACCGCGGCGCCGGTATCGCCGGATGTCGCGACGAGGATGGTCAAGGGACGATCCGCGTCCTTGCGCAAGCGGGTCAGGCAGGCAGCGAGGAAGCGCGCACCGAAATCCTTGAATGCCGCGGTCGGACCATGGAAAAGTTCCAGCACGTGGTCGTCCGGCGTCGCCAGCGGCAGCAGTGGCGCGGGGAAGTCGAAGGCTTCGTTGCAGATGACCGGAAGTTCATCCGCCAACCAATCGCCAGCGAAAAAAGGTTCGATCAGCTGGCTCGCTGTTTCGGCGAGGCTGGCGCCAGGCTTCAACTGGCGCACCGCCGGCAATGCCTCGGGCACGTACAGGCCGCCATCGGGCGCGAGTCCGGCAGCGATGGCTTCACTGAGCGTGGCGGCGGAGGCGTTGTTGCGAGTGGAGATGAACTTCATGCGGCCAGGACCTCCGCCGCCGGACTGTTGATCGGCGACACCCATGCCTGGCTGTCGAATCCGGCTGCAGCGAACGCTGCCTGGATAGCAGGCGCGGCCGCTTCGGCCTGCGCACGCGACTCGAACCACCCGAACACGCTGGGTCCGGCGCCCGAAATACTCGCGCCCATCGCGCCCGCATCCAGCGCTGCCTGCCTGGCCGCATCGAAACCTGCGATCAATGGCGCCCGTCGCGGTTCCACCAGTACGTCCTTGAGGCCAGCTCGCACAAGCCCGGCATCGCCGGCATGGCAACCCGCCAACACCAGCGCGAGGTTGGCGCTTTGCGCGACGAAATCACCGAGCGCGTAGTCACCCTTGAGCGCGTCGCGCGCACGCCGCGTTTCCAGGATGGCATCGGGATGCACCAGTACGCTGTGCCAGGCATCGGGCACCGGAATCCGCACCAACCGGTCGGCCGTGGACAGGACGAGTCCACCCAGCAACATCGGACCGAGGTTGTCGCCATGCAGCCCGCCACTGGCGACGGCTTCTCCGGTGAGTGCGAACGGGTACAACGCTTCGCGCGAAAGTGGCTTATCCAGCAGTTCGTTGGCAGCCACCAGCGCGGCGACGCATGACGCTGCGGAACCTCCCATGCCTGATCCCAGCGGAATTCCTTTTTCGATCTCGACCTCGAAACCGAACGGCAAAGCCAGCGACTCGTGCAAGGCGATCAGCGATGCGCCGGCGGTGTTGGCCGGAGCATCCAGAGGCAGATCGACGGTCGCTCCACGGATCGCGGCGATACGCACTTCATGCGATTCGATGCGGCGCACCGTGACGGTGTCGCCGACACCCGTGATGACATGGCCGAGGATGTCGAAACCGACCGCGACATTGCCGACCGATGCTGGAGCGAATGCCTTCGCCGAATGCATCACAGCTTCGCTCCCTGCCCCGCGGCCACGCGCAACACATCCGCGAACACGCCCGCGGCGGTGACTTCCGGTCCAGCCCCCGGACCTTGCACGATCAGCGGGTTGTCGCAATACCGGCGCGTGGTGAATTGCACGATGTTGTCGGTGAGGCGCAGGTTGGCGAAGGCATGCTCCCGAGGTAATTCCACAAGGCCGACACTGGCGCGGCC
>JAKFDG010000464.1:0-2708 GCA_036677285.1 Pseudoxanthomonas sp. | reverse complement strand
ACGTCGTTGATCAGGCGCCAGTTGGTGCGTGCGCCGCACTGGTGGGCGATGCCGCAATGGCTGTCGTGCTGGCTGCACTCGGTCATCGCCAGCGGCCCTTCCATGGTCTCGACGATCTCGATCAGGGTGATGTCGGCGGCTTCGCGGCTAAGCCGGTAGCCGCCGTGCACGCCGCGCAGGCCCTCGACCAGTCCGGCCTGGGCCAGCGGTTTGAGCAGCTTGCTGACGGTGGGGGTTTCCAGGCCCGATTGCTCGGCCAGCTCGGCCGCGCTCAATACCTCGCCCGGACGTGCGGCGAGCACGGTCAGGACCACGGTGGCGTAATCGGTGAGCTTGGTGACACGAAGCATGGCGGGACGGGCTCCAAAAGCGTACCGAAATTGTACGCTTTCGGGTCCGTCCGGCCAAGTCAGGTTGGTTCAGTTTGCGCCGGGATCGGCTGGTGCTGCGGGCGCCGCCGGGGAGGCAGGCGCAGGCGGGGCGGGCGGCAACACCAATGTGTAATAGGGCGCAGGTGGCGTTTGGCCCGGGGGCAGGTAGGCCGGTGCGGGTTCCCCGGCAGGCCCCAGCGACTGGATGAAGTGGTAGATCGCCCGGCGGTCTTCCTCGCTCATGGCCCGGACGCTGAAGTCCGGCATGATCGGGCGCGTACGCAGGTTCGCGCTGTATTCCAGCCATTGCGCCTCGCTCAGGTCCTTCAGCCTCAGGCGCAGGTTGGTCGCGTACGTGGTGCCCCAGGGGCCGTTGTAGCCCAGCGGCGAACCCGTCAGCCACTGCGCCTTGTCCACATTGCCCTGCTGCTCCGGGTAGCCGGCGGTGTGGCAGTCGTTGCAGCCGGTGGTCTTGATCAGGTATTCGCCGCGCGCGACCAGATCGACGGTCGGGGCCGGTGCCGCGATCTGCGGTGCCGCGGCGGGCTGGCACCCCGCCAGCAATGCCAATACGGGGATCAAACCAGCCGATTTCATCGATGCCATGTCCTGCTCGCCTTGTGGAAGAACCGACTAGAACGCAGCGATGTCCCCTGACAGGACAGATCCACGGGCTCCGTGGATGGCATCGATGCGGCGATGCAGGTCACAATGCGCGTCCCTCACTCCGGATACGTCCATGCCCCGCAAGATCGAAGCCCGTCAATCCGATATCCATGGCAACGGCGTTTTCGCCATCGCCCAGATCGAGAAGGGCGAACGCGTCGTGGAGTACAAGGGCAAGCGACGCACCCATGACGAGGTCGACCAGGACGACGAGGGCGACGTCGAGAGTGGCCACACCTTCCTGTTCACCCTCAACGACGACTACGTCATCGACGCCAACTACAAGGGCAACAAGGCTCGCTGGATCAACCACAGCTGCGATCCGAACTGCGAGGCGGTGATCGAGGAGCACGACGGCAAGAACCGCAAGAAGGACAAGGTCTTCATCGAGGCGATCCGCAACATCAAGCCCGGGGAAGAACTCACCTACAACTACGGCATCGTCCTGGAAGAACCGCATACCGCACGCCTGAAGAAGGTCTGGGAATGCCGTTGCGGGTCGAAGAAATGCACCGGGACCATGCTCCAGCCCAAGCGCTGAGCGGGCGACCGGCGATTGTCTGTCTGTCTGTCGGTCGATGCAGGCGGGGCTGAAAAGGTTGCAATGACTTGTGGCGGTCGTGGAACTCCGGGCGAGGCACTAATGTGCGCCTGCCTTGGGAGGGAGTAGGGAATGCGTAAAATCATCGGCTGCATGTTGCTGGCGTTCGCGGCGCCGGCGACCGCGATGGAGATCGATGGCAGGATCGATGACGCCGAATGGCAGGGCGCGAGGCACGTCACAGATTTCCGCCAGACCCAGCCGCTGACCCGCACGCCGGGGTCGCAGCCGACCGAAGCCTGGATCCTGGCCACGCCCGAAGGACTGGCGATCGGCTTCCGCAATACCCAGCCGGCCAATGTCCCGCGCACCCGCCAGCGTGTGCAGCGCGATTTCGAGGAACAAGTGGACCGGGTCAACCTGATGGTGGATTTCGACGGCGACGGCCGCACCGGCTACAACTTCACGGTGTCCTCGACCGACGGTATCTCCGATGCGGTGATCAGCAACGAGAACAACTTCAACGACGACTGGGACGGCAACTGGCGGCACGCGGTCAGCGAAGACGCCGACGGTTGGTCGGTGGAAATGCTGATCCCTTGGTACATCGCCCCGATGCGCAAGGCCAACGGCGACAAGCGCACGCTAAAGATCTATCTGGATCGCGTGATCGGCTCCACCGGGGAGCGCTCGGCGTGGCCCGCCGCCAGCTTCGAGCGCCCGCGGTTCATGTCGGACTTCACCGCAGTGGAGATGGCGCATTACAACCAGTCGCTGTTTACCGTCACACCCTACGTCTCCGGGTTGTACGACAACGTGCGCGGGGGCAATGACTTCGACGGCGGCGCCGATATCTTCTGGAAGCCCAATGGGCAGTTCCAGATGACGGCGACGATCAATCCCGATTTCGGCCAGGTGGAAAGCGACGATCTGGTGGTCAACTTCGGCGCTACCGAAACCTTCATCAGCGACAAGCGGCCGTTCTTCACCGAGAACCAGGGCCTGTTCGAATACACCACGCCTTCCGACTTCAGCCAGCTGCTATACACGCGCCGTGTCGGCGGCCCTGCCGACGATGGCAATGGCTCGGGCGACATCACCGCAGCGGTCAAGATCAATGGCAGCCTGGG
>JAKFDG010000463.1:0-3576 GCA_036677285.1 Pseudoxanthomonas sp. | reverse complement strand
TGCACGCAGCCGGCCAGTTGCAGGGCATGCCAGAACAGCGCCTGGTTGCTCGAGATCACCGGCAGTCCGAGGCGCTTTTCCAGTGCGTCGAGCAGGCCCAGGGTGCGCAGGTTGGTGCAGGCGAGAAACAATGCATCGACCCGCTGGCCGGCGAGCAGCTCCAGCGCTGCGGCCTCTATCGCCGCAGTGGGGATACGCGGAATCTCGGCGTCCTCCAGCACATTGAAGCTGCCAAAGGCCACGACCTCATGGCCAGCCTGCTGCAAGCCTTGGTGGAGCGGGTAGTTGACCTCGCCGATATAGGGCGTGAGTACCGCGATGCGCCGCGCATCGAGGCCACGCAAAGCCGCCTTGACCGCACTCCAGGGATTGCTTACCGGCACCCCGGGATGAGCCTGACTGAGCAAGCGCGTCACCTGCTGTTCGCCGATCAGCATGCTGCCGGAGGTGCAGCCGAAAGCCAGCACGTCCAGCGGCAACCCTGGCACTAAGAGCGCACTGGACTGGGCAAGATTCTGCGCCAGACCGCGCAACCCTTCGGCTGTCACGGTGGGGTTACAGGGGGTGCGGGTGCTGTATAGCTCGACCCGCTCGCCGAGCAACTGACGCCACTCGTTTTCCAGGGTGAAATCACTGGCAAGCTGCACCAGGCCCAGGCGCACATACCCGTCATCCGCAGTGCGCTGGAAGGGGAAGATCCGTTGTAGCCTCTGGAAATCGGCGAAAGAGGCGCTCATCTCAGGCTCCCTCGAGCAGACGTGCGGCATAGTTGGCAATCGCGGTGTCCTGCACCCCGGTGCCGGTCAGGTCACACACACTGATCTGCTCGGCACTGCTGCGCAGGGTGCAGCCCTCCGCAATCAAGCTACCCAGCTCGAACACCTCACGCTGTAGGGCCGGGGCGTGGTGCAACTCGCCGAGGGCCTGTGACTGGCTGAGGCGGTCGACCACTAGCAGGTCGGCGCTGGCCAGAATAGTCGGCTCAAGCTCGTTCTTGTGCGGGTTGTCCGAACCTATGGCGGTGACATGCACGCCCTTGGGCAAATCGCTCCAGCGCAGCACAGGTTCGCGCGCCGGGGTAGTGGTGATGACGATATCGGCCTGGGCGCAGGCACCGGCGGCGCTGGCGTGCACGGTCACCGGCAGGCCGTGATAGGCACGCATATGGGTGGCATAGGCCTCGGCCTTTGCGCGGTCGCGGGCGTGTACATGCACCTCGCGGATGTCGCGTACCAGGCGCAGGGCAGCGACCTGCAGCTCAGCCTGCAGGCCTGCACCGATCACCGCGACGCTGCGTGCATCGGTGCGCGACAGGTGCTTGGCGGCGATGGCACCGGCCAGCGCGGTGCGGATGTCGGTCAGGTAGCCCTCGTCGAACAACACCGCCTCGACCAGCCCGGTCTTGGCCGAGAACAGCAGCATCAGGCCATTGAGGCTGGGCAGGCCGAGCTTGGGGTTGTCGAAGAAGCCGGGGCTGATCTTGATCGCGAAACGCGGCCAGCCGCGGATATGCGCGGTCTTCACATCGACCTCGCCGTTGCTCTCGGCAATGTTCATGCTGAGAATCGGCGGCATCTCCACCTCGCCACGGCCAAGGGCGGCGAAACCGGCCTCGACCGCCTCCAGGGCAGTCTGATCCAGTTTCACCCGCTCGGCGATCTGCTTGCGCTTATAGATGTGCATAGGGACGCTCTCCGGCCAGGCGGCTAGCCTCGGCGAAAGTTTCATTCGACAGGTTCTGGCCGCTGACGACGAAGGCCACGCGACGTCCTGACAGATCCAGGCGATGTTGTTCGACGGCGGCGACACCGACGACAGCCGCCCCCTCTACCAGCATCTTCTCTTCGTGCAGGAAATGCAGCATGGCGCGAGCGATCTGCGCCTCATCGACCTTGTAACCGCGATCCATGTAACGCCGGGTCATGGCGAAGGTCCAGGCGTTATCCAGACCGATACCGCCACCCAGACTGTCGGCCAGCGAGTGCACCTCGGGCACCTGCAGCGGATGGCCGGCGGCAAGACTTTCCAGCATCGCCGCACCTTCACGCATGCTCACGCCGACCAGCTCGACGGCCGGATTGATGCTCTTCAGCGCCACGCCGAGACCGGCGATCAGGCCGCCGCCGGACAGGCCGGCAAACACCAGGTCGATATCTGGCTGCTCTTCCATGATTTCCAGGCCACAGGTGCCCTGCCCGGCAATCACCAACGGGTGGTCGAACGGCGGGATGTAAGCCAGGCCCTGTTCGTCGCGCAGGCGGCGCGCCTCGAAGTCGGCGTCGTCCTGACAGTCGCCATGGATCACCAGGTCGGCACCGCTGGCGCGCAACGCCTCGACCTTGTTGTTTGGTACCAGGCGCGAAATGCATACCGTGACGGGGATGCCCAGGTGTTGCCCGGCATAGGCCAGGGCGCGACCGAAGTTGCCGGTGGACATGGTCACCACGCCACGCGCCCGTTGCGCCGGATCAAGGCCGAGCAACGCATTAGTCGCGCCACGTAGCTTGAAGGCGCCGGTCGGCTGCAGGTTGTCGAGCTTCAGCCACGCCTCGCAGTGCCAGCGCCGCGACAGCGCTTCGGAACGCACCAACGGGGAACGCAGGGCCAGCCCGGCGATGCGCTGGCGCGCCAGGTAGATATCGTGCAGGGTCAGTTCTTGTTGCATGCCAATCCCCAGAAAACTACTGAAAATCAAGGCGACCGGAGACTCCTGCGAGTCCCCCGCCGCATTGCCTGGTTGCCTTATTTGGCCTGCCAGGCACCACTGCTGATCAGCTTGTCGGTGACCTTGTTCACCGCACGCTCGGCGCGGGCGACAATGTCATCAACCTCGCCACGGGTCACCACCAGCGGCGGGGCGAAGCCGAGGATATCTCCGTGCGGCATGGCGCGGGCAATCAGGCCCTCCTCCAGGCAGGCGGCAGATACCATCGGACCGACCTTGAGGTTCGGGTCGAAATGCTGGCGCTTGCTGCGGTCACTGGAGAACTCCAGGGCCGCGAGCAGGCCGATGCCGCGCGCCTCGCCGACCAGCGGGTGCTCGGCGAAGGTCTGCTGCATGCGCTGCTGCAGATAGGCACCGGTATCGCGGGCGTTGGCGGTGAGGTTCTCGCGCTCGATGATGTCCAGGTTGGCGATGGCCGCAGCGATGCCCATCGGGTGGCCCGAGTAGGTGTAGCCATGACCGATGGCACCGTAGGTGTCGGTGCCCTGCTCCAGCACCTGCCACACGCGCTCGCCGACGATCACCCCGGACAGCGGCTGGTAGGCCGAGGTCAGGCCCTTGGCCACGGTGATCAGGTCCGGCTTCATCTCGTAGTATTGCGAGCCGAAATCGACGCCCAGACGGCCGAAACCGCAGACC
The DNA here is from genome assembly GCA_036677285.1 of Pseudoxanthomonas sp. Taxonomy (GTDB): domain Bacteria; phylum Pseudomonadota; class Gammaproteobacteria; order Xanthomonadales; family Xanthomonadaceae; genus Pseudoxanthomonas_A. The sequence goes on along the minus strand of JAKFDG010000463.1, from coordinate 212 downwards.
ACCTCGTCGGCGATCAGCAAGATGTCGTACTTGTCCAGCACCTTGCGGATCTCCGCCCAGTAGCCCTGCGGTGGCGGCACGATGCCGCCGGTGCCGAGAACCGGCTCGCCGATCATCGCCGCCACCGTGTCCGGGCCTTCGGCGAGGATCATCTCTTCCAGCTTCTGCGCGCAGTAACGGGAGAACTCCAGCTCGCTCATGGCGTCGTCGGG
>JAKFDG010000462.1:0-20041 GCA_036677285.1 Pseudoxanthomonas sp. | reverse complement strand
GCGCTGGCGCTTGGTGACGTCGCGCGAGCTGCGACGCAGCTGACGCTTCACCGCGGCGGCGGCCTTGCGCTTGCGTTCCTGGGTCGGCTTCTCGTAGAACTCGCGCTTGCGGGTTTCGGCCAGTACACCGGCCTTTTCGCAGGTACGCTTGAAGCGACGCAGAGCAAATTCAAAAGGCTCGTTTTCGCGGACTTTGACGCTGGGCATGGAATCTCCGGGACACAAACAACCGGGTCAGTCCCGGCGAGCCGCGTATGATAACGGCAGCCCGGGCCTGCCTGCAACCCGGCCGGGCGCTGGATTACTGCCCTCAAGCCCCCATTTCGAGCCCATGCGCGTCCTCGGCATTGAAACCTCCTGCGACGAAACCGGCGTGGCCGTCTATGACACGGCCCTGCCGGGCAGCGCCGGACTGCGTGCCCACGCGGTCTACAGCCAGATCGCCCTGCACGCCGAGTACGGCGGGGTGGTGCCGGAACTGGCCAGCCGCGACCACGTGCGCAAGCTGCTGCCGCTTGTCCGACAGACCTTGGCCGAGGCCGGATTGAAGCTCGAAGACCTCGACGGGGTGGCCTATACCGCTGGTCCCGGGTTGGTCGGCGCCCTGTTGGTCGGGGCCGGCGTGGCCCGGTCGCTGGCCTGGGCGCTGGAGGTCCCCGCGATCGGCGTGCACCACATGGAAGGCCACCTGCTGGCCCCATTGATGGAAGACGATCCGCCCGAACCCCCGTTCGTGGCCCTGCTGGTCTCCGGCGGGCATACCCAGCTGGTCGCGGTGGACGCCATCGGCCGCTACCGGCTGCTGGGCGAGACCCTGGACGACGCCGCCGGCGAAGCCTTCGACAAGACCGCCAAGGTCATGGGCCTGCCGTATCCCGGCGGCCCGCAACTGGCGGCGCTGGCCGAAACCGGCAGGCCGGCTGCGTACAAGTTCTCCCGACCCATGACCGACCGGCCCGGCTTGGACTTCAGCTTCAGCGGATTGAAGACCCAGGTGTTGCTGGCCTGGCGCGACAGCGACCAGAGCGACACGACCCGCGCCGACATCGCCCGCGGTTTCGAGGACGCGGTGGTCGACACCCTGGCGATCAAGTGCCAGCGCGCGCTCGACGCCGCCGACAGCGACACCCTGGTGATCGCCGGCGGCGTGGGCGCGAACAAGCGCCTGCGCGCGAAGCTGCACGACATCGCCGGCAAGCGCGGTGGGCGCGCCTGCTTTCCGCGACCGGAGTTGTGCACCGACAACGGCGCGATGATCGCGTTCGCCGGTGCGCTGCGCCTGGAAGCGGGACAACATGAAACCGCGGCGGTCAAGGTGACTCCGCGCTGGGATATGGCGACGTTGCCGGAGGTGGTGTGAGCACATCCATGGACAAGGTTTTCATCGAGGGTCTCGAGATCGATGCCCTGATCGGCATCTACGACTGGGAACGGCGCATCCGCCAGACCCTGCGCTTCGACCTGGAGATGGGCTTCGACAACCGCAAGCCGGCAGCCAGCGACGATATCGCCGACACGCTCAACTACAAGGCGGTGAGCCGGCGCCTGGTCGAGTTCGTGTCGCAATCGGATTTCGGGTTGGTGGAAACCCTCGCCGAACGTTGCGCCGAAATCGTGCTCGCCGAGTTCGGCGTGTCCTGGCTGCGCCTGAAACTGAGCAAACCCGGCGCGGTGCGCGGTGCGGTGGCGGTGGGCGTGATCATCGAGCGCAGCCGCGGCTGATGGGCAAGGCCTATCTGAGCCTCGGCAGCAACGTCGCGCCGGAGCAGAACATTGCATCCGCATTGCGCGCGTTGCGGGAGCGCTTCGGTGCATTGAAGATTTCCCCGGTCTATCGCACCCGGGCGATCGGCTTCGATGGTCCGGATTTCCTCAATGCCGCCGCGGTCATCGACTCCGACCTGGACGTGCACGCGCTCAACGACTGGCTGCATGCGCTGGAAGATGCGCACGGGCGCGACCGCAGCGGGCCACGCTTCGGCAACCGGCCGCTGGACATCGACATCGTGTTCTACGACGACCTGGTGACCGAGGGGGCGGGCAACCCCGGATCGGGTCCGGGGCGGGCTCTGCGTGTCCCGCGCGACGAGTTGCGCCACGCCTTCGTGTTGAAGCCGCTGGCCGACGTCGCGCCGGAGTTCGTGGATCCGCGTTCCGGCATGGCTCTGGCGACACTGTGGGCGCAATCGCCGGAACACGACGCGCCGATGGCCGTGGTCGAAGGCGTCGACGCGGACTGACGACGTCACATTCCCCACTCCGATCGCGTCGGCGTGACTTCCGGCAGCTTGCAGGTTGAAGGCAGCTGCTCCACGCTTGCGCCGCCATCCAAGGGGATCGACCACCATGTTCGAGAAATTTTCACGCAGCTGGGAATTGGTCAAGGCCAGTGCCGGGGTATTGCGCTCCGACAAGGAGCTGATGCTCTTCCCGCTGCTTTCCGGTGCGGCCACGCTGGTGGTGCTGGCTACTTTCCTGATCCCGGTTCTGGCATTGCGCGTGTTCGACAATGGATTCAGCGTGGGCGGCGCGGTGCTCGGCTTCCTGTTCTACTTTTGCCAGTACAGCGTGATCATCTTCTTCAACTGCGCGCTGGTCGGCGCGGCGATGATCCGCCTGGACGGCGGCGATCCGACCTTGCGCGATGGTTTTGATGCAGCGAAATCGCGTCTGCCCTCGATCTTCGGCTATGCCGCCATCGCCGCCACGGTCGGCGTGCTGCTGCAGTCGCTGAAGAGCCGCGACAACAACTTCATCGTGCGCCTGATCGGCAGCGGCCTGGGCGCGGCGTGGACGCTGGCGACGTTCCTGGTGGTGCCGGTGCTGGTCAGCCGCAACATCGGCCCGATCGATGCGCTGAAGGAAAGCGTCAGCCTGCTCAAGCGCACCTGGGGCGAGAACGCGATCGGCAACGTCGGCATCGGCGCGGCCTTCGGCCTGATCACGTTCCTGGTCATGGCAGCGGGCGCTGGCTTCGTCCTCCTCGCCTACCAGGCATCGGTGGCACTGGCCATCTCGGTCGGCGCGGTGTTCGTGGTCGGCGTGCTGCTGCTGGGCGTGTACCAGGCGGCGCTGAGCGGGATCTACTCGGCGGCGTTGTACCGCTATGCCGTGTCGCGCGAAACCCCGGCTGCGTTCCAGGGCGTGATGCTGGAACGCGCGTTCCAGCCCAAGGCCTGAAACCGCTTCAGCCGGCAAGGGTGCGTCCGCCATCCAGGCGGAGCACCTGGCCGGTGGTGTAGGTGGCCTCGCGCAGCAACCAGTGCACGGCGCTGGCGATTTCCTCCGGCGTGCCGGTACGCGCCAGTGGCGTGCGCGCCAGCATGGCCTGCTGTTTTGCGTCGCTGGTTTCGTTCTCGGCCCACAGGATCGCGCCCGGCGCGATCGCGTTCACGCGTACTTCCGGGGCCAGTTCCAGGGCCAGCGATCGCGTCGCCATCAGCAAGGCGGCCTTGGCCATGCAATAGACCGCGTGGCCGCGCAGCGGGCGCTCGGCATAGATGTCGACCAGGTTGACGATCGCGCCCCTTGTTGCCTTCAGGTACGGCGCGGCCGCCTGGGCAAGGAAGAACGGCGCCCGCGCATTGGAGGCGAACAGATCGTCCCATTGCTGCGGCGTGGTTTCGCCCATCTTCGTGGGATGGAACGCCGAGGCGTTGTTCACCAGTGCGTCGAGCCGTCCGAACCGGCCCACGCTGCGGGCCACGATTTCCGGCAGGCGGTCGAATTCGGAAAGGTCCGCCTGCACGGTCAGCACACTGTCCGCCCGCGCCGTTTCCAATTCCCGCGCCAGCGCCTGCATCTCGTCCGTGGAGCCACGGTAGTGCAGGGCCAGGTCAAAACCTTCGGCATGCAGGCGCCGTGCGATGGCGGCGCCGATGCGCCGGGCGCTGCCGGTGACCAGGGCGACGGGACGCGGTGCGGACATGGCGGGCTCCTGCGGGGTGTCGGTGCGAGACATTGTCGCCGCTATCGGCGACGGAGGGCGGGAAGATCGTTGTATGGAAGCTATGTCCCCAAGAGGACTTCCTTCGAGGCGCAAGCCGCGACAAGGCTGGCTTGCACGCCATCGCGACTTGCGTCGCTCCCGCGAACTAGGTCGAGCACGCCGACCGGATTGCCAACGCTTCGCGCGTGATCACGCCGCCGTCCGGGCGCAGCCGATGCAATTCCGAGACCAGCGCGTCGAGGTCGCTTCGCGCACGCTGCGCTTCGCCGTTGCGGCAGCGCGTCTCGGCGGCATAGGCGCGCGCGCGCCAGCGCAATTTGGGGATTTCGCTGCCTTCGCCAGGCCTCATGGCCAACGCATCCAGGGATTTCAACGCGATCGCCACTTGCCCGGTGCGCGCCAGTTGGTGCGCCATCGACAAGTCCGCGAACAGGCTGCGGTGGTCGTCGGGGCCGTAACCGACCCGGGTCAGCTTGACCGCGCGATCGAAGTACGGCGTCGCCGCCGCGACCTTGCCCTGCGAGACCAGCACTTCGCCGATCATGCGGTCGGTCTCGCCCACCAGCGCGTTGCTGGCGCCGAACTGCGCGGCGCGCAGCGCCCGAGATTCCTGAAAGGCCGCGAGTGCTTCGTCGTGGTGACCGGCGGCGTGCAGGACCAGCCCATACACGAACAGGCCGCCATGCAGGGCTTGCGAGCCCTGGGGATTGCGCCAGATCCGCACCGCCCGGCTTACGTCGGCGACGGCTTCGTCCATGCGTCCACGTTCCCAGGCGATCACGCCACGGCTGTTCCACGTATTCCCGGTTTCGCGATGGTCCGGTCCCAACGCCTTGAGGGTAAGTTCGTGCAATGGCGCGATCTCACGTTCGGCTTCCGCGTAATGCTCCAGATCGACCTGCAGGCCGACCAGCTGGCGGCGCACGGTCAGGGTGACGGGGTGTTGTTCGCCATGGATCTCCTCGGCAACGGCGAGCGCGTCGCGGAGGGCGCCCTGCGCGGCCGCGGCATCGCCGCGATTGCGCAGCAGGCGGCCGCGGCTGGCCTGGATCTCGACCGCCAGCGCGTTCTGCTTGCCGACATGCTTGTGCAAGTGCGCCAGCGCCTGGTCGAAACCGCGCAGGGCGTCGTCGGGCCGGCCCAGGTCGTTGTCGACCAGGGCCAAGTCAAACAGGTTCTCGGCTACGCCGGCCTGGTCCTTCATGTCGCGGCGTAGCGATAGCGAGCGCTGGTACAGCTGCAACGCGGTCTGGCGCTCTCCGGCCATCCGCCGGCAGCGGCCGTACTGGGACAGGAAATCGGCCTCGTGCAAGGGCAGTTGCGACTGGATCCGCGAGAGTTGCGACTCGGCCGGCGCCATCACCGCCAGGCATTCGCGCGGGCGGTCCAGCAGGCGCAAGGCGCGGCCGTGCTGGGTGACCGCTTCCAGTTTCAGCCCCGGTGGCGCCGAATCGACCTGCGCCAGTAGCGCGGCCTGCCGTTCCAGCAGCGACAGCGCTTCACGGTAGTCGCCCAGGCCGATGCGCAGGCGTGCGATCACGCCCAGCAATTCCGCGTGCGCCAGCGGCTGCTGGGCGAGCTCGCGCTCGCCACGGTGCTCGCCCGCGATGAGCAGCTTGCGCGCATCGAAGATGTTGCCCTGCTGGGCCACGCCGGCGTTGTCGAACAGGCCGATCACGAAATCCTGCATGGCCTGCGCGCGTGCGGTTTCGTGCATCGCCTGGCGGCCCTGCCACACGCTGGCCGCGAGCGCCGCCAGCAGCAGGGTGGTGCTCAGGGTGCTGGCCGCCAGCACCCAGCGGTGGCGCGAGGTGTATTTGCGCAGACGGTAGCCCCAGCTCTGCGGCCGCGCCTGCACTGGTCGCCCTTGCAGGTGCCGTTCCAGGTCCAGCGCGAACGCCTCGACCGAGGGGTAGCGCTGTTCGGGCTGCTTGGCCAGGGCCTTGAGCACGATGTTGTCCAGGTCGCCGCGGAGCCTTCGCGCGTGACGCCTGGATTCGGGGTCCCGTTCCCGGTGGCTGCCGCTCTCGCTGTCGCTGTCGCTGGCGCGCTGCGCGGCGACCGATGGCTTCAGCGGTTCGACCGCGAGGATGGCCTGCTCCCACTCGGCATCGGTCTGTCGGCGCAGGCGATAGGGCTTGGTGCCGGCCAGCAGTTCGTACAGGACCACGCCGAGCGAATACACATCGGTCATGGTGGTGACCGGTTCGCCTCGGACCTGTTCCGGGGCCGCGTAGTGCAGGGTGAAGGCGCGTATTTCGGTGCGGGTGTGGGTGGGAACCGGTTCCGGATCGTCCAGCAATTTGGCGATGCCGAAATCGAGCAGGCGCACCTCGCCGCTGGCCGTGACCAGGATGTTGGAAGGCTTCAGGTCGCGATGCACGATCAGGTTGGCATGGGCGTGGCTGACCGCCTCGCAGACCTGCAGGAACAGCTTCAGCCGCGTCTCCACCGACAGGCCATGGACCCGGCAGTAATCGGTGAGTGGAATGCCCTCGACGTATTCCAGGGCGAGGTAGGGCTGCCCTTCGCTGCCGATCCCGGCATCGAGCAGGCGGGCGATGTTGGGATGGCCGAGGCGGGCGAGGATCTCGCGTTCGCGGGTGAAGCGCAGGCGCAGGTTGGGATCGGCGACGCCCGGCCGCAGCAGTTTCAGCGCGACCTGGCGCTGGTACAGCCCGTCGGCACGCGAAGCCAGCCAGACCATGCCCATGCCGCCTTCGCCCAGCATCGATTCCATGCGGTACGGACCGACCAGGGTGCCGGCCTGTGGCTGGCCGGGCTTGTCGAGCAGGGGCTGGTCCATGAAGCCATCGCTGAGGTCCTCCAGCGCCAGCAGCCGTTCCAGTTCGGCGGCGAGGTCGGGCTCCTCGAGCCGCAGCTGTTCAAGTCGCGTGCGGCGCGCATCGGCGCCGAGCTCGAGTAGTACATCGAGCAGCGGGGACAGGCGTTGCCAGCGCTCGATATCCATGGGGATCGGTCGCCGGAATCAGTCTTCCTGCATCGCCGAGAGCAGGAACAGCCGCGCCTTCTGCCAGTCGCGGCGGATGCTGCGTTCGGAACGCTGCAGCAGTTCGGCGATCTCCAGTTCGGACAGGCCGGCGAAGTAACGCATCTCCACGACGTGGGCCAGGCGTTCGTCGGCGGCGGACAGTTTGTCCAGGGCGTCGTTCAGCGCCAGCATGTCCTCGTCCAGGCGCAACGGGCCTTCGACGTCCTCGGGGATCTCGGCCACGCGCTTGAGGTCGCCGCCGCGCTTGCGCGCCAGCCGGTTGCGCGCGTAGTCGACGACCACGCTGCGCATCGACGAGGCGGCATAGGCGAAGAAATGCGCGCGATCGTCGAACCTGGCATTGCCGCTGCTGCCGATCAGCTTGAGATAGGACTCGTGCACCAGTGCGGTCGCGTCCAGGGTGTAGCCGTGCTGGCCGGAAAGCTGGCGCCGGGCCATCGTGTGCAGTTCCTGGTACAGCGTGGACAACACATGGTCCAGCGCTTTGCGGTCGCCGTTGCGTGCCGATTCCAGGAATACGGTGATATCCGCTGCGTCCGCCATCAGTGCTCCCCCTCCGATCAGGGGTGGAATATAGCCTTAAACGCCCCGTGTACGCGTTAGTGCGTCAGCGCTGGCAGTGGCCGCACCAGACGCTGGCGCGCTGACCGATGTCGCGGTATTTGAGAGGGCGTCCACAATTCGGGCACGGCAGTCCGCCACGGCCGTACGCGGAGAGTTCCTGTTCGAAGTAACCGGGCACCCCATCGGGAGTGATGAAGTCGCGCAGGGTGGTGCCGCCGCGGGTGATGGCATGGGCGAGGATTTCCTTCACCGACCGCGCCAGCATCGCGTAGCGCTCGCGCGAGACCTTGCCAGCCGCGCGCAGCGGCGAGATGCCGGCGCGGAACAGGCTCTCGGCGGCGTAGATGTTGCCCACGCCGACCACGATGCGCTGGTCCATGAGGAAGGTCTTGACCGGTGCGCTGCGGCCACGGCTGCGTTCATACAGGTAGTCGCCGTGGAATTCCTCGGACAGCGGTTCAGGACCCAGCGCCTGCAGCAGTTCGTGGGTCTCGCCAACCGGTTGCCACAACAGGCAGCCGAAGCGGCGCGGATCGTTGAAGCGCATCACCCGCCCGGAGCTGAGCGTGAAGTCGACATGGTCGTGCGTCGTCACGACGGTGGCCGCGGGCAGCACCCGCAGGCTGCCGGTCATGCCCAGGTGCAGCAACGCGCTGCCGGCGTCGGTATCCAGCAGCAGGTACTTGGCTCGGCGGCGCACCGCGGCGATGCGTTGGCCGGGCAGGATCTCCTGGATTTCCGGCGGAATCGGCCAGCGTAGATCGGGTCGGCGCAGGACCACTCCACGGATGCGCTTGCCTTCCAGGTGCGGTGCCAGACCACGGCGCGTGGTTTCTACTTCGGGCAGTTCGGGCATGGCGCAAGTTTACGGCGCTGCCGCGTTCGCAATGTAGTAATCGCCTGCGCGCCGCACCTGAAGCGCGGCGCCATAGGTCGTGGAAAGGTGTTCGTTCGTCAACGTCCGTGCCCGCGTGCCGTCGGCCACGATCCGCCCGGCGCGCAACAGGATCACCCGATCGATCTCGGGAATGATCTCCTCGATATGGTGCGTCACCAGCACCAGGGTGATGTCCCGCCCGGCCAGGTCTCGAAGCAGTGAGAGGAAATGTTGCTGCGCGACCAGGTCCAGCCCGGCGGTGGGTTCGTCCAGCAGCAGCGCCTGCGGGCGATGCGCCAGCGCGCGCGCGATCAGTACCCGGCGCGCCTCGCCGGTGGAGAGTTCGGCGAAACAACGCTCCGCCAAGGGCGACGCCTGCGCCTGTTCCAGCGCAGCGCAGGCGAGTTCGCGCATCGCCGGCGTCACCTCGCAATCCGGCGGGATCACGAAGCTGGCGAAGAAGCCGCCCAGCACCGCCTCGATCGCGGTCAGCCCCGGCATCTCCTGCAGGTCGCGGCCCAGATCACCGGTGACCACGCCCAGGCGCGTGCGCAGCTCGTTCACGTTCCAGCGTTCCCGGTCCATCACCCGCACCGCGGTTTCGCCCTCGCGCGCCAGCGGATACAGCTCGCGGTTGATCAGCTTGATGAAACTGGACTTGCCGCAGCCGTTCGGCCCCAGGATCGCGGTGTGCTGGCCGGCGACGATGCGCAGCGACAGCTCGTGCAGCACGGCCACGTCGCCACGCACCACGGTGGCGCGGTCCAGTTCAATCAGCGGCTGGGGAACAACGGGATCCGGGACGATTCCGGCGGGGGACAGGGACATGGAAGGGGCGAATTCTGAAGGCGCGGACGGGGGATGCGGCGGATGAACACCATACCCCGGCGACGGGTGAAATTTGCCTGGTAAGACCCCATCATGAGCGGACCGGCATCGGATCCGCCGATGCTGCCGTCAGCCGCTGGAGCCTGCAATGCCCGATTTCCTGTTCGACTTCCTGTCCGGAGGCCTGCTGGGCCTTGGCTGGCTCGGCATGCTCGTGGTGTTGCTGGTGCTCACCCAGCTGACGATCTTCTCGGTGACCCTGTACCTGCATCGCAGCCAGTCGCACCGTGGCGTGGATTTCCATCCCGTGGTCAGCCACTTCTTCCGCTTCTGGAGCTGGCTGACCACGTCCATGATCACCAAGGAATGGGTCGCGATCCACCGCAAGCACCACGCCAAGGTGGAGACCGAAGAGGATCCGCACAGTCCGGTGGTCAAGGGCATCGGCAATGTGTTCTGGCGCGGCGTCGAGCTGTACCGCGAAGCACGCGCGCAGCGCGAGGACATCGAGCAGTACGGCAAGGGCACGCCCGACGACTGGATCGAACGCCACGTGTACACGCCGCATCCGCTGGCCGGCCCGACCGCATTGCTGTTCGTACACTTCGCCCTGTTCGGCGTGACCGGCATCGCCCTGTGGGCGATCCAGATGGCGTGGATCCCGTTCTGGGCCGCCGGCGTGGTCAATGGGCTCGGCCATTGGTGGGGCTATCGCAATTTCGAATCCGCGGACACTTCCACCAACCTCACTCCGTGGGGCGTGTGGATCGGCGGCGAGGAACTGCACAACAACCACCATGCTTTCCCGAGCTCGGCACGGTTCTCGATGCGGCGTTGGGAAGTGGATATCGGCTGGGGCATGATCAAGCTGATGGAATCGGCGGGTCTGGCCAAGGTGCTGCGCGTCGCGCCGGCCCTGGACATCCGCCCGAACATTTCCGTGCCCGACACCGACACGCTGAAGGCGCTGCTGTCGCACCGCTTCCTGGCCATGACCGACTACCGGCGCAACGTGCTGATCCCGGCATTGAAGGAAGAAGCGGCGCAGGCCGGCGCCAAGCTGCGAGCGATGCTGCCGCGCAAGCTGCGCAACGGACTGGTCGACGATGGTCGCTGGTTGCAGCCCGATGCGCGTGCGCAATTGCAGGCCTGGGTCTCGCAGCGTCCGCGCATGCGCACCCTGGTCGAACACCGTGCGCGCCTGGCCGCGCTGCTGGAAGCGCGCAGCAACGACGCCAATGAACGCCTGAAACAACTCCAGGCGTGGTGCCAGGAAGCCGAGGCCAGCGGCATCCGCGTGTTGCAGGAGTATTCGATGCGCCTGAAAGGCTACGCGCTGGCGACGCATTGACTGCTCCGATTCCCGTGCTGCTTGTTTGCCTGTTGCTCGCGCCGGTGGCGACGAGCGCCCAGGTCAACGCCACCAGCGACTACCTCGCGCGCATGGATGGCGACGGCGATGGCCGCGTCGGCCTGGTCGAGTACCAGGACTGGATGAGCTACGCCTTCGATGCGCGCGACGGCAACCGCGATGGCGTGCTCAGCCCCGATGAACTGCCCGGCGGTCGCGGCCAGGCGATCACCCGCATGCAGCACCGCGAACGGCTGGCGGCCACGTTCAAGAAGCAGGACGTCAACCGCGACGGCTTCCTGAGTGCGAAGGAACTGGCGGCGCCGCCGCAGTAGCTAGCGCAAGCGTAGGAGCGGCTTCCAGCCGCGAGCTCCTGCCCTTTGCGGCGGGAAGTTGACACAAAGCTCGCGGCTGGAAGCCGCTCCCACGAGAAACCGAAGCGCAAAGAAACGCCGGCCCTTTCGGGCCGGCGCGGGAGGAGCTGGATCTGGCTCCGGTGACGCGGCGCAACTCTTACTTGGTGATGTCGACGTCCTTGGTTTCCGGCAGGAACAGGGCGCCGATCACCAGGGTCATCGAGGCGATGATGATCGGGTACCACAGCCCCTGGTAGATGTTGCCGCTGGCCACCACCATCGCGAAGGCGATCGTGGGCAGGAAGCCGCCGAACCAGCCGTTGCCGATATGGTAAGGCAGCGACATCGAGGTGTAGCGGATCTTGGTGGGGAACAGTTCCACCAGCCATGCCGCGATCGGGCCGTAAACCATGGTCACGTAGATCACCAGGATGGTCAGCAGCAACAGAACCATCGGCTTGTTGATCCGTGCCGGATCCGCCTTCTCCGGATAGCCGGCGCTGGTCAGGCTGCCCTTCAACGACGCGCCGAACGCATCCGACCCGGACTTGAACGCGGCCGGATCCAGTCCACCGCCTTCGAACGCTTCCACCGTCGCCGTGCCGACGTTTATCTTGGCTACGGTGCCGGCAGGCGCATCCTGATTGGAATAGGTCACGCCTGCCTTGGCCAGCGCGGCCTTGGCGATGTCGCAGCTGCTGGTGAAGACCTTCTTGCCGACCGGATCGAACTGGAAGCTGCAGGTCGCCGGATCGGCCACCACGACGACCGGGCTGGTTGCCACCGCTTCCTCCATCGCCGGATTGCCGTAGTGCGTGAGTCCCTTGAAGATCGGGAAGAAGGTCAGCGCGGCGATCAGGCAGCCGCCCAGGATGATCGGCTTGCGCCCGATCTTGTCCGACCACCAGCCGAAGAAGATGAAGAATGGCGTGCCGATGATCAGGCTGCCGGCGATCAGCAGGTTGGCGGTGGTGCCGTCGATCTTCAGCGTCTGGGTCAGGAAGAACAGCGCATAGAACTGGCCCGCATACCAGACCACGGCCTGGCCGGCGGTCGCGCCCAGCAGCGCCAGCAGCGCGATCTTGCCGTTACGCGAGAAGAAGCTCTCGGAGATCGGCGCCTTCGAGGTCTTGCCCTGGTCCTTCATTTCCTGGAACAACGGCGATTCGCTCAGCTGCATGCGGATCCACACCGACACGCCCAGCAGCACCACCGACAGCAGGAACGGAATGCGCCAGCCCCATTCTTCGAAGGCCTCGGTGCCCAGGAAATAGCGGCAACCCAGGATCACCAGCAGCGACAGGAACAGGCCCAGCGTCGCGGTGGTCTGGATGAAGCTGGTGTAGAAGCCGCGCTTGCCCGGTGGCGCATGCTCGGCCACGTAGGTGGCCGCGCCACCGTACTCGCCGCCCAGGGCCAGGCCCTGCAGCATGCGCAAGCCGATCAGGATCACCGGTGCGGCCACGCCGATGCTGGCGTAGCTGGGCAGGATGCCGACCAGGAAGGTCGACAGGCCCATGATCACGATGGTGACCAGGAACGTGTACTTGCGCCCGATCATGTCGCCGATGCGGCCGAACACCAGTGCGCCGAACGGACGCACCGCGAAACCGGCGGCGAAGGCGAGCAGGGCGAAGATGAAGGCGCTGGCCGGATTCAACGCCGAGAAGAACTGCTTGGCGATGATCGCGGCGAGCGACCCGTAGAGATAAAAGTCGTACCACTCGAACACGGTGCCAAGGCTGGACGCGAAGATGACCTTCTTGTGGCCCTGGGTGAGCGGGACGGATCCCGGTGCGGCATTGGCGGTCGTGCTGGACATGATGGTTCCCCTCAGAAACTGTATTTGACGTGGGTGTGCACGCGGCGCAGGTCGCCTTCGCGGTCATCCTCGAGCGAACGCTGGCCCCAGATCAGTTCGGCGCCGATATCCAGTTTCGGGAACGGCGAATAGATCAGGTTGGCGTGCATGGACTGCGAGCGCTCGGTCACGCCGAAGCCGGTGATGGCCACGTCGTTGTCGAAATGCGCCGCGGAATACATCAGGTTGCCGCGCAGCTGTGGGCTGAACACATGGCGCCAGGAGACGAACGCGCCATAGCCGTCGAGCGCATCGATGTCGCCATTGGCGTCCACGACCACGTCGCTGCCCAGGCCGAAGGCCAGGTAACGGCCGATGCCGCTGCCGGCGTTGACCGCGTAACGCAGGTCGTCGCTCTTGCCCAGGTTGAACTTGCCCGAGACGCTGACCGCGCCGCCGGTCTCGCTCTCGTCCAGGTACTTGAACTGGCGCAGCAGGCCGGCGACGGTGAAGTGGCCCCAGTCGCCCTTGGTGATCCAGCGTGCGGTCAGGTCCGGGGCGAGGTTGTCCCCGCTGTTGAAGCGCGCGCCGCTGTTGAGGTACGGAGTGATGCTGGTCTGCGGGTTCTCGGCCGAGAACGACCAGGGCCCCTTGGTGTAGCGCAGCTGCGCCTGGCGCACGAACACGGTGCCGTCGGTGGTGCCGACGAAATCCACCGCGTCGGGCAGTGCGGCCACGTCCTGGAAGTTCGACCAGGTCTGGCCGGCCAGCCAGCCGTTCCAGCTCACGTAGGCCTGGCGCAGCGAAATCGCATAGGTATTGGTCGCGGTCTCGTTGCCGGCCAGCGCGTTGCTGCCGCCGCCGAACATGTCGGCCTCGATGTACGCCTTGATCTTGTCGCCCTTGTCGGTGACGTGGTCGGCGCTGAACCAGAAACGCGAGAACTGCGCGTGGTAGTCGGTATAGGGATCGCCGCCATCCGCACCAGGGCCGCCTACCGGGATGCTGCCGGGCAGGTAGAACAGGCGGCCCGAGGAACCATCGGCGATGCGGCCGTCGCTGGTGTCGGTGTACATGCCGTCCATCTTGATGAAGCCGCCGTACGAGAACGCCGTGCCCGGATTGGCGCCGGGCAGGATCGGCGAGGTCTGGATGCGCGGCTTGCCGTCGGCGGGCGCGGCCTGGGCGGTCTTCACCTCGGTGACCTGTGCCTGGGTTTCGGCGATGGCGGTCTGCTGCTGTTGCTGTGCCGACAGCAGGGTCTGTATCTGTTGTTCCAGTTGCGCGACGCGCGCTTCGAGCTCCTTCTCCTTCGCGGTCTCCGCGAAGGCCATGCCCGGTGCGATCAGGGCGACGAACAACGCCGCCGCCAATGGTCGCCGCGTCATCGATACGATGCGTTTGCTCACTATCCCTCTCCCAAGAATGCGTGATGGGCCACGCGGAAACTCGCGGCTTCCGGGAGACTGCGCGCAGGTTTCGTCCACGCCTATTCGCCATTAGTCGAAAAGGCGCAGGGTTAAGACGATGGTCTAAGACGGATGCTGCGTCGCGACATGGCTGGATGCGTAAACTTGCGGTGTCAGCGGTACAGGCCATCGTGACCGCTTGCTGCAACCGCATCCGCAGGGAGAACTCCATGTCCGATCTGTATCCCGTCAACCCGGAATTCGCTGCCAGGGCGCGCATCGATCGCGACGCCTACCAGCGCGCCTATCGCGAATCGATCGAGCAGCCGGAGAAATTCTGGGGCGAAGCCGCCAACCGCCTGGACTGGTTCAAGAAACCGACCCGGATCAAGGACGTCAGCTACCGGCTGGAAGATTTCCACATCCGCTGGTTCGCCGACGGCGAATTGAACGCGAGCGTAAACTGCCTGGACCGCCAGCTGGAGAAGCGCGGCGACAAGACCGCCTTGGTGGTCGAACCGGACAGTCCGGACACGCCCGCCTATCGCGTGACTTATCGCGAGTTGTACGAGCGCACCTGCAAGCTGGCCAACGCGCTGCGCAGCCTGGGCGTGCAGAAGGGCGACCGGGTCACCATCTACCTGCCGATGATCCCGGAGGCCGCGGTGGCCATGCTCGCCTGCGCGCGCATCGGCGCGATCCATTCGGTGGTGTTCGGCGGCTTCGCGCCCAATTCCATCGCCGACCGCGTGGCCGACTGCGCCAGCAAGCTGATCATCACTGCCGACGAAGGCCTGCGTGGCGGCAAGAAGGTGCCGTTGAAGGCCAATGTCGATGCGGCGCTCAAACTCCCGGGCACCAATACGGTCGAGACCGTATTGGTCGTGCGCCACACCGGCGGCGCGGTCGACATGCAGATGCCGCGCGACCGCTGGTTCGACGCGGTGGTCGATCCGCAGCCCGCCGAATGCGAGCCCGAGCGCATGAATGCGGAAGATCCGCTGTTCATCCTCTACACCTCCGGTTCCACCGGCAAGCCCAAGGGCGTGCTGCACACCACCGGCGGCTATCTGTTGTTCGCCGCGTATACCCACGAGGCCGTGTTCGACCTGCGCGAGGACGACGTGTACTGGTGCACCGCCGACGTGGGCTGGGTCACCGGCCACAGTTACATCGTGTACGGGCCGCTGGCCAACGGCGCCACCTCGGTGATGTTCGAAGGCGTGCCGAACTATCCGAACGTCTCGCGGTTCTGGGAAGTGATCGACAAGCACCAGGTCTCGATCTTCTACACCGCGCCGACCGCGATCCGCGCGCTGATGCGCGAAGGCGAAGCGCCGGTGAAGCGGACCTCCCGCGCTTCGCTGCGCCTGCTCGGCAGCGTCGGCGAACCGATCAATCCGGAAGCCTGGCGCTGGTATTACGAGGTGGTCGGCGATTCGCGTTGCCCGATCGTCGACACCTGGTGGCAGACCGAGACCGGGGGCATCCTGATCACGCCGCTGGCCGGTGCCATCGACCTCAAGCCCGGTTCGGCCACGCTGCCGTTCTTCGGCGTGCAGCCGGCGCTGGTCGACGCCAACGGCGAATTCCTCGAAGGCGCCGCCGAAGGCAACCTGGTCCTGCTCGATTCGTGGCCCGGGCAGATGCGCAGCGTCTACGGCGACCATCCGCGTTTCATCGACACCTATTTCCGCACCTATCCTGGCACCTACTTCACCGGCGACGGCTGCCGCCGCGACGAAGACGGTTACTACTGGATCACCGGTCGCGTCGACGACGTGATCAACGTCAGCGGCCATCGCATCGGCACCGCCGAGGTGGAAAGCGCGCTGGTCTCGCATCCCAAGGTCGCCGAAGCCGCCGTGGTCGGTTTCCCGCACGACCTCAAGGGCCAGGGCATCTACGCCTACGTCACCCTGATCGCGGGCGAGGCGCAGACCGAGGAACTGCAGAAGGAACTGGTGGCGCATGTGCGCAAGATGATCGGCCCGACCGCCACGCCCGACCACCTGCAATGGGCGCCCGGCCTGCCGAAGACGCGCTCGGGCAAGATCATGCGCCGCATCCTGCGCAAGATCGCCGAGAACGCGCCGGACCAGCTCGGCGATACCTCCACGCTGGCCGATCCGTCGGTGGTGGAATCGCTGGTCGCCGAACGCAAAGTGAAATGAAGCTCGATAGCAAGATCAAGAGCAAATCCCCCCTGGCCCCCCTTTTTCAAAGGGGGGACTTCAGGCGTGCGCGATTGCAGTCGAGAGCTGCCAATTCATACGCGTGCCTGAAGAGGCTTGAGCCATGCGACGCCTTTGCTTTCCCCCCTTTGAAAAAGGGGGGCAGGGGGGATTTGCTCTTAGCGCCTGCAGATGAGTTCTCGCCAGATCACCTCAAGCACGGCATGCGTTTCCTGCAGGACTTGCCGGTTGTCGAAGCGGACAACCTTCAGCCCCAGGCCTTCCAGGTAAGCCGTGCGTGTCCGATCCGCCTCCATTCCGGTCTCGGTCAAATGTTGAGAACCGTCTATTTCGATGACCAGCCTGATTTCCGGAAGATAGAAATCGACGATATAGGGTCCGATCGGCTTTTGCCGATAACAAGGCACGCCATCAAGCTGCTTTCTGCGGAGGTTGAACCAGAGCCTGTGTTCGGCTTCAGTCATTCCACTGCGAAGGCGGCGCGCAAGCCTCTTGAGGGGAGCGTCATATTCAAGCATGAAGCAATTGAGCCTTCAGGCGGATGGTTTGTACATGCGCCGTTTGCCGCGCCCGAGGGTAGGAAATTGCCGCGATCACAAGGCGGCAGCGCCCCATGACCACCCTGCTGATCGCCGACGACCACCCCCTGTTCCGCGAAGCGCTGCGCGGCGCGGTGCAGCGGGTCATGCCGGGAGTGCAATTGCACGAAGCCGACAGCGTCGATGCGCTGTACCTGCTGGTGGATGCGCATCCGGATGCCGACCTGCTGCTGATGGACCTCAACATGCCGGGCGCGCATGGCTTCAACGCGCTGGTGCACCTGCGCGCGCTGCATCCGCAATTGCCGGTGGTGGTCGTGTCCGCGCGCGAGGAGCCGAGCGTGATGCGGCGTGCGCTGGACCATGGCGCGCTGGGATTCATTCCCAAGTCGGCCGCCTCGGACACCATCGGCGCGGCCATCGGCCGGGTGCTCGACGGAGAACGCTGGGCGCCGCCGGAGGCCCTTGCCGCGCCGGGTATCGGCCGCGACGAGCATGAAGTGGCGCAACGCCTGCGCGAACTCACCCCGCAACAATTCCGCGTGCTGCAGATGCTGGGCTCGGGTCGCTTGAACAAGCAGATCGCTTACGATCTGGGCGTGTCCGAGGCTACCATCAAGGCCCATGTCACCGCGATCCTGCGCAAGCTCGGCGTGACCAACCGTACCCAGGCGGTGCTGATGGCCGGCCGCCTGTCGGTCGATCCGGACACGGTGGTGGTGCCGCCGGAAGAGCAGGATTAACGACCCGCGGTCCACGCGCACGAAGAGGGATTGCATGCTGCAAGCGGCACAAATAGTGGACTTCTGGCGCGATGCCGGACCGGGGAAATGGTTCGCACGCGACGATGCGTTCGATGGCGGCTTCCGCGAACGCTTCCTCGACGCGCACTTCGCTGCGGCGCGTGGCGAACACGAGGGCTGGATGGCCTCGGCGGAGGGCGCATTGGCCTTGCTGGTCCTGCTCGACCAGTTCCCGCGCAACTGCTTCCGCGGCAGCGCGCATTCCTACGCGACCGATGGACTGGCGCGGCAGTGCGCGCGGCGCGCGGTGGCGGCGGGATTCGACCTCCAGGTCGATAGCGCGTTGCGGCTGTTCTTCTACCTGCCGTTCGAACACTCGGAAGCGATGGCGGACCAGGAATACGCGATGCGGCTCTTCGAAAAGCGGGGAGACGCGGAGTTGTTGCGCTATGCCCGCCTGCACCATGACCTCATCGAACGCTTCGGGCGCTTCCCGCACCGCAATGCGGCGCTGGGGCGCGAGTCTACGCAGGAGGAGCTGGACTACCTGGCCAGCGGTGGATTCAGCGGGTAGCGTTCTTCCTTCTCCCGTCGGGAGAAGAACTCGATATCAGTATTTCGCCAGGCTCGGATCCACCTCATCGGCCCACGCATTGGTCCCGCCGACGATGTTGTAGACGTCCTTGAAACCCAGCGCGCGGAATTCCTCCGCGGCCTGCTGGCTGCGGCCACCGCTGCGGCACAGGAAGGCGAGTGCGGTGTCCTTCGGCAGCGACTCGAGCTCGGCGCGGCCGTTGCCATCGAAGGTCTTGAACGGCAGCGAGACCGCGGCGAGCGCACGTTCCTCGGCCGGACGCACGTCGACCAGCAACACTTCGCCGGCACGGATGCGCGCATCGGCGTCCTGCGGCGACAACGTCTGCACCGGCTTGGGCGCATTCGGATTGTCGATGGCCAGGCCCTTGCCGCGGATGTCGTCCGCCCAGTCGATGGTGATGCCTTCGGCGCGGCGCGCGCTGGCCAGGTCGAACTGGATGCGGATGCCATTGGATTCGGCGGCGATGGCGTTGGCGTCGAACTGCGCCAGCTGGAAGTTGGGCTGGAACTGCGCATTGACCGACAGCGCCAGCGCCGCGCCCGGGCCGGCGTCTTCCACCGCCTTGCGCAGCATTTCCGCCGCGGCCGGGGTCACCGTGATCCGCGGCGGGCTGCGGTCCGGCGCGACCACGCCGAGCAGCGCGGCGAGCTCGCCGGAGTTGCTCATCTGTTCGATGATGTCGCTGCCGCCGACCAGTTCCCCGTCGATATACAGCTGCGGGATGGTCGGCCAGTCGCCGTATTGCTTGATGCCTTCGCGGATGTCCTGGTCGGCCAGCACGTTGACGTGCGCGTAGTCCACGCCCAGCGCGCCGAGTGCGCCCACGGCCTTGGCCGAGAACCCGCATTGCGGCATGGCCGGCTGGCCTTTCATGAACAGCACGACGCGATTGGATTGCAGCAGGGATTCGATGCGCGAGCGCAGGGCGGGGTCGAGGGACATCTGGAATTACCGGTGTACGTGGGGAACGGCGATTTTACGCTGCATGGCATGATTAAGGCATGACCACGCCGGCAACACTGCATCGCGTACCGCGCCAGCCGCATGCATGGGCCTGGTGCCTGCTGCTTTCGCAGTTGCTGGTGGTGGCGCTGTGGTGGCGTTTCGGCTGGCAGGCCGGCCTGGCGGCGCTGCTGGCCAGCCACCTGCTGTTCCTGTGGGGAACCCTGGTACCGCATTCGCGCTTGTACGGCCCGGTGCTGACCCGCCTGCCGACGCGGGAAAAGCAGGTGTGGCTGACGGTGGACGACGGGCCCTCGGAGGACACCCCGGGCGTGCTGGACCTGCTCGATCGCCATGCCGCCAAGGCCACTTTCTTCCTGGTGGCCGATCGGGCCGCGGCGCGGCCCGAGTTGGCGCGCGAGATCCTGCGCCGCGGGCATGGCATCGGCAACCACAGCCGCTCGCATCCGCAGGCCTGGTTCTGGGCGCTGGGACCGCGGCGGATGGCGGCGGAGATCGGCCAGGCCCAGGACCGCCTGCGCGAAATCACCGGGGAAGCACCGCGCTGGTTCCGCGCCGTGGTCGGCATGGCCAATCCGTTCGTGTCCGCTTCCTTGCAGCGTCACGGCCTGGCGCGCGTGGCCTGGAGCGCGCGCGGTTTCGACGGCGTGCGTTGCGAACCGGACAAGGTGGTGGCGCGGATCGTCGGCCAGCTGCAACCGGGCGCGATCGTGCTGCTGCACGAAGGCGCGGCGCACGGGCACAACCTGGCGATCATCGAAGGCGTGCTGCGGGCGATGCGCGAACGCGGCTACAGCGCGATCCTGCCGGAGCAACTGCAACAACCGTAGGAGCGACGTAAGTCGCGACCGAAAT
>JAKFDG010000461.1:0-1867 GCA_036677285.1 Pseudoxanthomonas sp. | reverse complement strand
GAGATGGACCTGATCGCCGAGCGTGGCATCGCCGCGCACTGGACCTACAAGTACGGCGCGCAGACCCCGAACAGCGCTCAGAGCCGCGCCCATGCCTGGATCGTGGAACTGATCGAGAACCAGCGCGCGGCCGGTTCGTCGCTGGAATTCCTGGACAATGTCAAGGTCGACCTGTTCCCCGACGAGGTCTACCTGTTCACGCCCAAGGGCAAGATCCTGTCGCTGCCGCGCAATTCCACCGCACTCGACTTCGCCTACGCCGTGCATACCGATGTGGGCAACCAGGCGGTGGCCTCGCGCGTGGACAAGAAACTGGTGCCGCTGCGGACCAAGCTGGCCAGCGGGCAGAGCGTGGAGATCATCACCGCCAAGTCGGCGCTGCCCAAGCCGCAGTGGCTGGAGTTCGTGGTCACCAGCAAGGCGCGCACCGCGATCCGCCACCAGCTCAAGCAGCTCGTGCACGAGGATGCCGTGCAGCTCGGCCATCGCATGCTCGACCGCGCGCTGGAGGAGTTGAACAGCTCGCTCGAACGCCTGCCGCAGCAGCGCCTGGAGGCGTTCCTGGCCGAGCACCGCTACCCCCGACTGGAGGCGTTCCTGGCCGATGTCGCACTGGGCAACTGGATGCCGGGCCAAGCCGCGCAGGCGCTGACCGCATTCGCCGAGCTGCGCGGGGGTGGGCACTCCAAGCATTCGCAGGAAAAGATCCTGATCAACGGCACCGAGCGCGGTGTGGTCAGCTTCGCCAACTGTTGCCAGCCGATCCCCGGCGACGAGATCATGGGTTACCACACCGCCGGCAAGGGCATCGTGGTGCACCGCCTGGACTGTCCGAACGTCGTGGAGTTCCGCAAGTCGCCCGAGCGCTGGATCCCGATCGGATGGGACGCCAACGTCACCGGCGACTACGACGCGTCCCTGCTGATCGACGTGGAGAACCGCCCCGGCGTGCTCGCGCAGGTGGCTTCGGCGGTGGCGCAGGGCAAGTCCAACATCGAGCGCGTGGAATACCTGGAGCGCGACATCAATGCCGCCGTGCTGCGCTTCTCCATCCAGGTGCGCGACCGCAACCACCTGGCGGAAGTGATGCGGCGCCTGCGACGCCTGTCCGTGGTGCACGGCGTTCGCAGGCAGTAACGATCTAGAATCCGCGCCAACCCTTTGCCTGGAGCCGCCATGCCCCGCCAGATCATCCACACCGACCATGCCCCGGCCGCCATCGGTCCGTATTCGCAGGCGGTGCGCAGCGGCAACACCGTGTATTTCTCCGGGCAGATCCCGCTGGATCCGGCCACCGGCACTCTGGTCGAAGGCGACATCGCCGTGCAGGCCAGGCGCGCCTTCGACAATCTCAGGGCCGTGGCCGAGGCCGCCGGCGGCTCGCTCGCGCAGATCGTGCGACTGGGGTTGTACCTGACCGACCTCGGCCAGTTCGCCACGGTGAACGCGGTCATGCAGGAATACTTCACCGCGCCATTCCCCGCGCGTTCGACGGTGGAAGTATCCGCGCTGCCGAAAGGCGCGGTGTTCGAAGTCGATGCGGTGATGATCCTCGACTGAGTCCGGTTCCCGCGGATCAGGCCATCTGCCCGCGCGCCTCGCTCGGCGTGTGCCCGGTCCAGCGCTTGAATGCGCGCCGGAATTCGCGTGCGTCGGCGAAACCGATATGGCTGCCGACCTCGCCGATGGTCAGGCTGTTGTCGTGCAACAACTCCAGCGCGCGTTCGGTACGGATGCGGTCGTGCAGGCGGCTGAAGCTCGCCCCATCGGCCGCCAACTGCCGGCGCAGGGTGCGCTCGCTGACGTGCATGGCGTCGGCGATGGCCGCCAGCGGCGGGTTCTCGCGCACATGCTGGCGCAGGAACCG
>JAKFDG010000460.1:0-1934 GCA_036677285.1 Pseudoxanthomonas sp. | reverse complement strand
GAGCGGATGGTCCAGGTAGGACGCCAGCCGGTCGTAGCGCAACATGCGCTCGTGCCAGTGAACGGGTTCGTGCCCGGGCCCCGCCTCAAACCAGTCACGCCGCGCCGCCTCGGCCGCGTGGCGATGTTCTGCCGCGGCCGCGCATTCGCGCTCGAAGTCGGCAAAACGCGCGCGGGTGTCGCTGTCCGCCCCGGCACTGAAGCTCGCCAGAATGTCGGCCACATGGAACAAGGCCTGCACCTGGCCGCACGCCTCGACCAGCACCGGCAGCCGGGTGAGCCGCCAGCTCTGCATGAAACGCTCCGGCGTGACCGCGATCCACAGTCGCCCCGCGCCGAAGTGGCTGATCTCCAGCCAGCGTTGCGCCAGCGGGAATCCGGCGCCGGCCGGCAACGCGTCGCCCCGCACCAGGCGGGCGCGCGTGACGCAGCCGCGCACGTCCTCGCGCAGCAGGGCGTCGACCACGCGGGTGCAGACGTAGGCTGCGTCGGCGTCCGGCTGGCATTGCTCCTCCATGGCACGCTGGTTCATGCCGTGATCTCCCAGGACAGGCGCTGTGCGGCGGCGTCCATGGCCAGGGCCAGCGTGCTGGCGTCAGGGCCGGCGCCGCGCAGCACGCCCAGGTAGTCCTTGTTCGAGTGGGTCAGCGCGATCGTGTCGCCGACCGCGCGCAGCGGCTGGTAGGTCAGGCGCGACGCATCGCTGCGCTCGTCGAAGGCCGCCGGCGCCCGGGCCACCGTCCCCGCTTCGCCGGCCACGAAATAGCGGATGTGCGCGGCACGATCGGCCAGTTGCAGCGCGGGCAGCGGCTGGCCCAGATACAGGCGCAGCACCGTTTCGAACAGCGCCATGTCCAGCGCGTCCTGCAGCAGGAATTCGCGGTAGTCGCCGATGTTGCGGTAGTTGATCTCGATCAGTCGCGGCCCCCGTGCGCTCATCACGAACTCGGTGTGGCAGGCGCCGAAGCCGACGCCGAAGGCGCGCACGATCTCGAGCACCCGGGCCGCCTCGCCCTGCGGCGGGCCGGGCATCCACACGGCCTCGTGCTCGATGAAGTGCGGCGGCGGCGACAGCCGCACCTGGAAGCCGCCCAGCACCACCAGCGACTGGCCGTCGCCCAGCGTCTCCAGCGTGTGGAGCGGACCGTCGATGTACTCCTCGATCAGCATCGGCCGGCCCGGATGATCGGCCCACACGGCCGCGCACTGCGCCTGCAGTTCGGCGCGATCACGGGCGAGGCTGACCTGCAGGCTGGCCACGCCCTCGCGCGGCTTGACCACCGCCGGGAACGGCACCTCGGGCTGCGCCGACAGCATGGCCGGGTCGCAGACCGTCGCATGCCACAGCGTGTCGATACCCAAGGCCTGCAGGTGGACACGCATTTGCGCCTTGTTCTTGGCGCGGTAGGTGGTGTGCCAGTCCTTGCGCGGCAGGCCGAAATACTCGGCCGCCACCGAGGTGCTGGTCTGCAGATGGTCGCTGTTCGAAAAGATCGCGGCCGGACGAAGCGCGCGCTGGGTCAGCGCATCGATCACCGCCAGCGGGTTGAACACATCGCAGGACAGGATTTCGTCGGGATAGGCCGGCAGCCCGCTCCTGGCGAAATGCGCGCGGTGCGCATCGGCACAGTCGGTCAGCAGGGTCACCGACAGGCCGAGCGACCTGGCCGCCGGCAGGAAGCCCTCGTTCACCGAATCGGTGGGCACATGGGCCAGCACAATCAAATTTTGCACAGTCAACCTTTGTCTTGGTGTATTTACAGATCCATTTGCAGGCTCGCCAGCACCGCCCGGCCCGGTTGCGGCATGCGACCCTGGCTGTAGTCGACCCCGCGGAAGTAGTAGTCACGGTTGAACAGGTTGTTGAGCGCAAGACCGGCCTTCATGCGCGTGCCGTTCCACTTGAAGGCATAGCCGACCTGCGCATTCCACAGC
>JAKFDG010000459.1:0-2485 GCA_036677285.1 Pseudoxanthomonas sp. | reverse complement strand
GGCGAGATCCCGGTGCCCGAGGATGGCCGCTGGAACGAAGCGGTGCGCGAGGCCTTCGCCGATCGCGTCCAGGCCCGTCTGGAGCGGGTCATGCCGGGACTGGGGGAACGCATCGTCGGTCGGCGCGCTTACTCGCCCGCCGATCTGGAGGCACTGAATTGCAACCTGGTCGGCGGCGACCCCTACTCGGGCGTCTGCTCTCCCGACCAGTTCTTCTGGCTGCGCCCCTTCGCGGGCAGCCACGGCGCGCGCGCGCACCGTACGCCGCTGGCCAATGTGCACCACATCGGCGCCAGCACCCACCCGGGTCCCGGGTTGGGTGCCGGCTCCGGGTTTTTGGCCGCGCAGCATCTGAGCGCGCGATAGCGATGCCCCCCATGAAGAGTTTCTTGCAAAGCCTGCTTGGCGCCCGCCTAGCGCCGCAGTCCCAAGCGTCGTCTGCGCGGAACACAAGAATGCGTCGAATCGCCATCGTCGGAGCCGGTCAAGCCGGCCTGCAACTGGCCCTTGGCCTGCTCGCCAAGGGCTATCAGGCCGCGCTCATCAGCAACGCCTTCGATGACCCGCGACACTTCGCGCCCTGGTGGTTCGATGCCGACCAATGCCGGGAGCTGATCCAGAAACTGAGCCCCCAGGCGGCCTGAGGCGCGGGAGAATTGTCATGAATGCCAGTATTTCCGCCCCGCGTGTCGACGAGCTGATCCGTGCCCAGAGCAGTGGCTGGCGCGCATTGCACAATCTGCTCGGCCAGTTCGCCACCGGCGTCACCGTCATCACGACGTGTGGCAGCGATGGCCGCTACGTGGGCATGACCACCAATTCCTTCTCGTCCGTTTCCCTGGATCCGCCGCTGGTGCAATGGAGTCTGCCGCGCAGTGCGCCGAGCCTCGCGGACTTTGTCTCGGCCAGCCATTTCGCCATCAACGTGCTGGGGGCCGACCAGCACGAGCTCTATGGGCATTTCGCCCGGGATTCGGCCGACGCGTTCGCCGGCATCGCCTACCGGATCGGTGCCGGGGGCGTGCCGATCCTCGACGGGGCGATTGCCACCCTGGTGTGCCGCAATGTCACGCAGGACGAATACGGCGAACAGCTGATCTTCCTCGGCCAGATCGAGCAATACCGACACAGTGGCGGAGAACCGCTGGTCTTCCATGCCGACCAGTACCGGAATGCCGCAGCTCACCCGAACGTCGGCCAGTAACGCTGCCTTCCCACCCAACGTAAGGAACTTCACCATGACAAGAACGATAAGAACGTTGCAGCTGTGTTTGATCGGGACTGGCCTGCTCGGAGCGCAGGTCGCCCAGGCCTATGATCTGCCGGCGGTCAACCTGGGTCTCACCTCTTTCCTTGACGGCGGCTTGCCGGCAGGCCCTGGCTGGTACATCCAGCAGTACTTCCAGGACTACCGCTCCGACCACCTGCGCGACCAGGACGGCAAGGACCTGCCATTGCCGGATCAGGAGCTGCATGTCCAGCTGGCCGCGACCCAGCTCAGCTACCTCTCCGAGCTGCGCCTGGGTAATGCCAGTCTCGGCCTGAACGCCGTGCTGCCGGTGGTGACCCGCCTGGACGTCGACGACGGCCTGAACAACGCGGCCCTGAAGGCGCAGGACGGGGTAGGGGATCTGCTGATCGGTCCTTTCATCCAGTTCGACCCTATCATGGGGCCGGACGGTCCGCGCTTCGTCCACCGCATCGAGTTGCAGGTGAACCTGCCGACCGGCAAGTACGACGCCGATCGTGCCATCAATCCCGGCGCCAACGCCTGGTCGTTCAACCCATACTGGGCGGGGACCTACTGGTTCACACCGAAGTGGACCGCCTCGATCCGCGCACACTACCTGTACAACGGCAAGAACGACGACCCCAACTACACCTATGGTGGTGCGGACGACATCCAGGCCGGACAGGCGGTGCATGCCAACCTGGCCACCGAGTACGCGGTGACGCCGCAACTGCGCCTGGGTTTGAACGGCTACTGGTTGAACCAGTTTACCGACACCAAGATCGATGGTCATGAAGTGTCGGGGCGTCGGGAAAAGGTCTGGGCCGTCGGACCCGGGGCGATGTACAGCTTCTCCAAAGAAGACCACCTGTTCTTTAACGCCTACTTCGAGCAGGACGTGGAAAATCGCCCCGAAGGAACCCGCCTGCAGGTCCGCTACGTCCATCACTTCTGACTACGTCACGTTTTAGTTACCGTTGGACCTTGTCCTCTCACCTGCCCTACCGGGCAGGTTTTTTTTTGAGGGTGCGCCCAGCATGGGCGCACTACAGAAATGCCGCTCCAGACCTTCGAGCGCTCGTGGGCGACCCTTGCACGAGGGCTCCCTTGGCTAGCCGCTGTTACACCACTTCCTGGGACACGATCGCGTGCTCTGGCCGATGAGGGGTGCCTGCGCAGGAGGACCTCGAACGTAAGATTGCCGCGCGCAAGCCTGTGCCGCCGTCGGTCTGCAGGGACGCGCGGGCTTGTTGT
>JAKFDG010000458.1:0-3392 GCA_036677285.1 Pseudoxanthomonas sp. | reverse complement strand
GTATCGGCATCGATATCGTAGCTGTCGATGCGGATCTCCGGCGGCACCGCCGCCTTGTAGTAGCTGACCCCGGCGACCATGTGCAGCAGGCGCAATGCCTGCTCCACTGCGGCCGCACGCTCGCCTTCCAGCACGAACGGCGCGCCCGGGATCTTCACCGTCTCGGTGAGTTCCGGGCCATCGTCGAAGGCATAGACCAGGCTGGCGACGCCGGTCTGCGCATCGAGGCCGCAGCGCACGAAGCGGAACACCGCAACTTCGTCGCGTTGGAATTTCCAGTCAGACATCCAACACCTCTTCTTTCGGCAACGCGCGCAGGTTGTAGGCGTTGGCCATGGAATACCCGTAGGCGCCCGCATCGGCGATCAGCACGACATCGCCTTCCGCGGTCGCCACCGGCAGCTTGCGGCGCTTGCCGAACACATCGCTCGATTCGCAGATCGGCCCGACCACGTCGAACACGCCATCGACCGCTTCATCGAGCCTCGTCAGATTGACGATGTCGTGCCACGCGTCGTACAGCGCCGGACGGATCAACGCGTTCATGCCTGCATCCAGGCCGATGCGGCGGATGCCGTCCTTCTCGACCACCTGGGTCACCGTGAGCAGCAGCACGCCGGCCTCGGCCACCAGGTAACGGCCCGGCTCGATCGCCAGGCGATAGCCCGGATAAGCGGCTTTTATTTCCGCCAGGCCGACGCTCCATCCCTCGAGGTCGAACGGCTCGTCATCCGCGGTGTACGGAATCGGCAGGCCGCCACCGATGTCGATCACCTCGATGCTGCCGATGCGCTCGGCGATGCCGCCCAGCTCGTCGCAGACCTGCTTCCAGTGCTGCGGCGTCTCCACGCCACTGCCCAGGTGCGCGTGCAGGCCATTGACACGGATGCCAAGTTCGCGCGCCAGCGCAATGAAGGCCTCGACCTTCGCCACCGGCAGGCCGAACTTGGATTCCCTGCCGCCCGTGCGCACTTTCTCGTGGTGGCCTTCGCCACGCCCCAGGTCCACGCGCAGCCACAGGCTGCGGCCGCGGAACACTTCCGGCCAGCGCTGCAGGGCTTCGATGTTGTCCAGGGTGACTGTGACTTCAAGCCCGAACGCAGTCTCGTACTCTTCGCGCGGCGCGAAGCTGGGCGTGAACAGCACCCGCCGCGGCGACAGCTCCGGGATTACTTCGAACACGCGCCGCAATTCGCCCCGCGATACGCATTCCAGGCCGAAGCCTTCGTCCACCAGCAGCTGCAGGATGGCGGGGTGTGCATTGGCTTTGATCGCGTAATAGCGCTGGTCGATGGGCGCGATCGCGGCCAGCGCGCGGGCGCGGGCACGCACGGTCGGCAAGTGGTAGGCGTAAGCCGGCGTGGACGCTTCCGCGACAGCCAGCAGTCGTCCGCTCTCGTCCTGCCACCAGGGCGTCTCGCGCTTGCGGATGCCGTGCGCGATCTCGCGCCAGCGCGGGCCGAACACGCTGGTCTCTTCCACCGGCATCGCATCGCTGTCGATCAGCGCCGCGTGCAGGACGGGAAGCAGGCCGTCGGCGTCGGCTTCGTCGATGACGAAGGTCAGGTTCAAGTCGTTGGACGACTGCGAAATCATGTGCACGCGTTCGCGCCCGAACGTGGCCCACACGTCCGACAGCTTGTGCAGCAGCGAACGCATGCCGCGCCCGACCAGGGTGATGGCCGAGCATGGCGCGATCACCTTGACCCGGCATATTTCGGCCAGGTCCGCCGACAACGCGGCCAGCACGTTGGTGGTGACCAGGTTCTCGCTGGGATCCAGCGACACGGTGACGTTGGTTTCCGAAGAACCGATCAGGTCCACCGACAGGCCATGGCGCTTGAAGCGCTCGAAAACGTCGGCCAGGAAACCGACCTGCTGCCACATGCCGACCGATTCCATCGACACCAGCACGATGCCGTTGCGGCGGCTGATCGCCTTGACCCCGGACACGGTGATCGCGTTGCCGTCGATGCTGGTGCCGGGCAGGTCGGGACGCTCGGTGTCGAGGATCGCCATCGGCACACCGGCATCGCGGCACGGCTTGATCGAACGCGGATGCAGGACCTTGGCGCCGGTGGTGGCGATTTCCTGGGCCTCGGCGTAATCCAGGCGGGTGAGCAGGCGCGCATCGGGCACTTCGCGCGGATTGGCGCTGAACATGCCGGGCACGTCGGTCCAGATCTCCACCCGCTGTGCGCCGAGCAGCGCGCCGAAATAGGCGGCCGAGGTATCGGAACCGCCGCGGCCGAGGACCGCTGTGCCGCCGTCGCCGTGGCGGGCGATGAAACCCTGGGTCAGCAGCATGCGCGCAGGCTGCCGACGGAAACCGGCGGCCCATTCCGCGTCGGCGAGCGGACTGCACGACACCGACAACCGCTGTGACCACGCATTCTGGTTGGGCAGCACGCTGGCGCGCAGCCAGTCGCGCGCATCCATCCAGCCGAAATCCAGCCCGCTGGCGCGCAGGTAAGCCGCCCCCAAGGTGGAAGAAAGCAGTTCGCCCTGCCCCAGCACTTCGGCCTGCCAGGCCAGGGTGCGTTCGCCTGCGCGCGGGTCGGTCGCAAGCGCCCGCAGTGCCGAGAGGCGTTCGCCCAGCACTTCGTCGGCATCGAGTTCGAGCTCGGCGAGGAATTCGCGATGGCGCTGTTCCAGTTTCACGATCCGCTCGGCGCTGTCGGCGGCGCCGTCGGCGATCGCGGTGAGTTCGTTGGTTACCCCGGACAACGCCGACACCACCACCAGCACCCGCGCGTCCTGCCCGTCGACGGAATGTTCCTCGGCCCTGCGTTTGGCCAGCCGGCCTATCGTGTCCCAGCGATGGCGACGCGACACCGAGGTGCCGCCGAACTTGAGGACGATCCAGCGATCAGGCGCAGGCGGGAGAACAGGTGGAGAACCAGACATGGACAGGAGAGGGGGACTGCCCGACCATTCGGGCGTGAACCATGAATTCTAGACGAAGGCCGACTCGCATGACCGTGCGCCGCTACCTGCAACTCGATGTCTTCGCCGACCGCCCCGGCGCCGGCAATCCGCTGGGCGTGGTCTTCGACGCCGCGGACATGGACGACGACGCCATGCAGGCGTATGCCGCCTGGGCGAATCTTTCCGAAACCATCTTCTTCCTGCCTCCCACCTCGCCCACGGCCGACTACCGTGTGCGCATCTTCACTCCGCGCTCGGAACTGCCCTTCGCCGGACATCCCAGCGTGGGTGCGGCCTGGGCCGCCCTCGACTCGGGGCTGGCGCGGGCCAGGGACGGCGGCCTGGTCCAGGAATGCGCCGCCGGACTGCTGCCGGTGCGGATCGAAGATCGCGGTTCAACCCGCGTGATCCACGTGCGCACGCCGCATGCTCGGGAGGTAGCCACCGCAGATGCGCACCGCACG